>JAJTHX010000416.1 GCA_021300125.1 Betaproteobacteria bacterium
CGACGTGCTGGCGGTGATCGAAAAAATGATCAAGCAGCGCCGTGACTCGATCGTCCAGTTCGAGCAGGGCGGACGCCAGGATCTTGCCGACAAGGAAAAGCAGGAGCTGACGCTGCTGCAGGCCTACATGCCGCAGGCGCTGGATGATGCAGAAATCGCCGCCGCGGTCGCCGCTGCCATTGCCGAAAGCGGCGCGGCGGGCCCCGCCGACATGGGCAAGGTGATGGCCCTGCTCAAGCCGCGGCTGGCGGGGCGCGCCGACATGGGCAAGGTGTCCGCAGCGGTCAAGGCGCGGCTGAGCGGCGCTTGACTGCAGTCCCGGGCGGATTCCCCGTCCCGCGGCCCTTTGCCGGGCTGACCCTATAATGTAAGCATGCGGGCTGCGAGCCGCAATCCGCGTATTGGTGGCCACTGGCAGCCCATGATCCCGCAGTCATTCATCCAGGACCTGCTCGCACGCGTCGACATCGTCGAGGTGATCGACCGCTACGTAAAGTTGAAGCGCAGCGGCGCCAATTACTCGGCCTGCTGCCCCTTCCACACCGAGAAATCGCCCTCGTTCACTGTCAGTCCGACCAAGCAGTTCTATCACTGCTTCGGCTGCGGCGCCCACGGCACCGCGATCGGCTTCATGATGGAATACGGCGGCATGGGTTTCGTCGAGGCTGTTAAGGACCTCGCGCAGGGCGTCGGCATGCAGGTACCGGAAGCGCCGCGTTCGGCCGAGGCGCAGCGCCGTGCCGAGGAGGCACCCGACCTGCTCGGCGCGCTACTCAAGGCCGCCCAGTTCTTCCGCGCCCAGCTCAAAGACTCGCCCCGTGCCATCGAATACCTGAAAAAGCGCGGGCTTTCGGGTGACATCGCCAAGGCCTTCGGCATTGGCTACGCCCCCGATGCCTGGCAGGGCCTGCAGCAGGTGTTTCCCGACTACGCCGACAAGGCACTCACCGCGGCGGGGCTGGTCAAGCAGAACGAAGAGGGCCGCCGCTACGACGTGTTTCGCGACCGCATCATGTTTCCCATCGTCGACGTCAAGGGCAACATCATCGGCTTTGGCGGACGCGTGCTCGGCGAGGGCGAGCCGAAGTACCTGAACTCGCCGGAAACCCCGGTGTTCGAGAAGGGACGCGAACTCTACGGCCTCTTCCAGGCGCGGCGAGCGATCCGCGACGCTGGCCGCGTCATCGTCGTCGAAGGCTATATGGATGTGGTGGCGCTGGCGCAAATGGGCGTCGGCTACGCGGTGGCCACGCTGGGTACCGCGACCACGCCGTTGCACGTGCAGAAACTGCTGCGCCAGAGCGATGAGGTGATCTACTGCTTCGACGGTGACTCTGCCGGCCGGCGCGCGGCCTGGCGGGCGCTGGAGAACAGCCTCGCCCAGCTTTCAGACGGCAAGCAGCTGCGTTTCCTGTTCCTGCCCGACGGCGAGGACCCCGACAGCTATGTGCGCCAGCACGGCAAGGACAACTTCGAGGCGCTGCTCGGCCAGGCAATGCCGCTGTCGCGCTTTCTGATCGAGGAGTTGCGGCGCCAGTGCGATGTGCACACCGCCGAAGGCCAGGCGCGCCTGCTGCAGCAGGCGAAGCCGCTGGTCAGGCAGATTGCCGCTCCGATGCTGTCGCTGCTGATCCGCAAGGAACTGGCCCAGATCGCCGGCATCGATGCGCGGCAACTGGATGCGCAGTTCGAAATCAAGTCGGCTGCGGGCAATGCCGCACCGCGCCGGCGTGCAGCACCGTTGACGCCGTCGATCTTGCGTACCATTCTCGAACTGGTGGTGGCGGAGCCGGGCTTCGCAGCCGAAATCGCGCACAGTGATCTTGCGCTGGGCGTCGGCACGGCAGGCATTGACCAGACCGAGCTGCTTGCACTGCGGTCCGCGGTCGAGCGCATTGGCGATGGCGGCGCGAAGATCAACCTCGGCGAGGCTTTCCGTGATTCGCCCCACCAGACCCTGATTCTTGCCGCCGAAGCGGGCGCCTTGCGCTGGCAGGAACTGGCGCCTGCCGAACTCGAAGCCGAATTCCGCGATGCCTGGCAGCGTGCCTTTGACCGCATCCGCCGCGCCCGTATCGCCGAGTTGCTGGAGAAGTCGCGGCAGGCCCCTTGGACGCCGGCCGAACAGGATCAATATCGCCTTTTGCAACAAGCACTTGCGCCCGCGCCCGGGAAGTGAATTTGGGGCGGGATTGGCGTATAATTTAAGGTTTTCACCAAAACCTGCCCCGCGGAGCCTACGTTCATGGCCAAGCCCTCCAAAGCAGCGCAATCCAAGGCAAAAAACGCGAAGCTCAAGAGCCTGAAAGCGAAGGCCGACAAGCCGCGCGCCAAGGCGAAGACTGCGGCTAAGCCGGCCAAGGCGAAAGCCAAGCCCGCGGTCAAAACCAAGCTCGCGAAAAAACCTGCGCCCAAGCGCCCGGCGGCGAAGGCGCCTGCCAAGCGCGTGGTGGCCAAGGCCCCGGTCAAGGCCAGGTCCAAGGCCGCGGCAAAACCTGCCGCCAAACCGGCAGCCAAACCGTCCAAGGCCGCCTTGCGCAGCACCAGCAAGGAACAGCGCCTTGCCAACATCAAGGCCGCGGTCGCCAAGCAGGCACTGGCCAAGGCGGCGCAGGGCCAGTCTGCCGGACAACCCGCTGTCCAGCCTGTGGCCCCCGCTGCCAAGCTTGTTCCAGGCAAACGGCCGGCCCGCGGCCTCACGGCGCGCGAACGTGCGCTGGTCAAGGAATTCGAGCGCAAGGAGCTCTCGCCCGCCGATGCCGAAGCGCGCCGGCTGCGCCTGAAAAACCTGATCGTGCTCGGCAAGGAGCGCGGTTACCTGACCTACGCCGAGATCAACGACCACCTGCCCGATGACATGCTCGACGCCGAAGCGGTCGAGAACATCATCGGCATGATCAGCGACATGGGCATCCAGGTCTATGACGAAGCCCCGGATGCCGAAACCCTGCTGATGTCCGAAGCGACGCCTGCAGTGGCGGATGAAGATGCGGTCGAGGAAGCGGAAGCCGCGCTGACTACGGTGGACTCCGAATTCGGGCGCACCACCGACCCGGTGCGCATGTACATGCGCGAGATGGGCACGGTCGAACTGCTCACGCGCGAGGGCGAAATCGAGATCGCCAAGCGCATCGAGGACGGCCTGCGCCACATGATCCTTGCGATCTCGGCCTGCCCGACCACCATCGCCGAGATCCTGACCCTCGCAGACAAGATCGAGAAGGACGAGATCCGCATCGATGAGGTTGTTGACGGTCTCGCCGACCTGGAAATGAAGGAAGCCATCGTCGAAGACGTCGCCGAGGACGAGGCCGAGGAGCCGGAGGAGGTCGAGGGCGAGGAGGACGAGGATGACGACGGCGCTGCCGGCGCCGCCCAGGCCGCAGCCGACCTGGCGCGGCTGAAGGAGGCTTCGCTGAAGCACTTCTCGGACATCCGTGGCAATTACCAAAAAATGATGCGCGCGCTGGCCAAGCACGGCTCGCGCGGTCGCCCCTATATTCAGGCGCGCGAGGCGATTTCCGAGGAGCTGATGAAAATACGCTTCTCCGCCAAGCAGATCGAGAACCTGTGCGACGGCGTGCGCAAGCTGGTGGAGGAGGTTCGCACCTACGAGCGCAACGTGCTCGAGCTGTGCGTGGACAAGGCGCGGATGCCGCGCGCCCACTTCATCAAGGAATTCCCGGGCAAGGAAACCAGCACGCGCTGGATCCGCGGCGAGATCGAGTCCGGAAAACCCTGGAGCGAGGCGCTGTCGCGCTTCGAGCCGGCCGTGATCGAGCAGCAGCACAAGCTGCTCGACCTGCAGGGCCGCATTGGCATCCCGATCAAGGAACTGAAGGAAATCAACCGCCAGATGACCACCGGCGAGGCGCGCGCGCGCCGCGCCAAGCGCGAAATGACCGAGGCCAACCTGAGGCTGGTGATTTCGATCGCCAAGAAATACACCAACCGCGGCCTGCAGTTCCTCGACCTGATCCAGGAAGGCAACATCGGCCTGATGAAGGCCGTGGACAAGTTCGAATACCGCCGCGGCTACAAGTTCTCGACCTATGCAACCTGGTGGATCCGCCAGGCGATCACGCGCTCGATCGCCGACCAGGCGCGCACCATCCGCATTCCGGTGCACATGATCGAGACCATCAACAAGATGAACCGCATCTCACGGCAGATCCTGCAGGAAACCGGCTCCGAGCCGGATCCGGCGACGCTGGCCGAGAAAATGGAGATGCCCGAGGAGAAGATCCGCAAGATCCTGAAGATCTCCAAGGAGCCGATCTCGATGGAGACGCCGATCGGCGATGACGACGACTCCCATCTCGGCGATTTCATCGAGGACCAGTCGACAATGGCGCCCAGCGATGCCGCGGTATACGGCAGCCTGCGCGATGTCACCGGCGACGTGCTCGATACGCTGACCCCGCGCGAAGCCAAGGTGCTGCGCATGCGTTTCGGCATCGAGATGAACACCGATCACACGCTCGAGGAAGTCGGCAAGCAGTTCGACGTCACGCGCGAGCGCATCCGCCAGATCGAGGCCAAGGCGCTGCGCAAGCTGCGCCATCCGTCGCGTTCAGAACGGCTGCGCAGCTTCCTCGACAACGAGAGTTGAGATCGCGCCCGGAACCCGCGCTGATCCATCGCCATGCGCGAAGGCCGGACTGAACTCGCCCGCACCACCCTGGTGGTGCTGTTCATCGGCACGCTGATCCTGGCCTCGGTATGGATCCTGAGGCCGTTCATCGCGCCGATGATCTGGGCGGCGATGATCGTGGTTGCCACCTGGCCGCTGATGCGCCGCGTGCAGGCCCGCCTGTGGCAGCGGCGCGCACTGGCGGTGCTGGTGATGACACTGGGCCTGCTGCTGGTGTTCGTGGTGCCGCTGACGCTGGCGATCACCACCATCGTCGGCCATGCCGACGAGATCATCGCCTGGGCGCGCGGTCTGGCCACGCTTCAGCTGCCGCCGCCGCCGGAATGGCTGCGCGCGCTGCCGCTGTTCGGAGAGTCGCTGGCGCATCTGTGGCAGACGCTGGCGGCCGAGGGCGTGCGTGATCTCGCGCTGCGTGCCGAGCCTTATGTCGGGCAGATTGCGAAATGGTTCCTCTCCGAGGTCGGCAGCTTCGGCATCGTGTTCATGCAGTTCCTGCTCACCGTCGCGCTCGCAGCGGTACTCTATGCCGATGGCGAGTCCTGGGCGGGCTGGCTGCGCCGCTTCGGCGCACGGCTGGCGCCGCAGCGCGGCGAGGAAGCGGTGGCGCTGGCCGGACAGGCGATCCGCGGCGTCGCGCTCGGTGTGGTCGTCACCGCGCTGCTGCAGTCGCTGCTCGGCGGCATCGGCCTCGCGCTGGCTGGCATCCCCTTCGCCACCATGCTCACCGCGCTGATGTTCATGCTCTGCATAGCCCAGGTCGGCGTGGTGCCGGTGCTGGTACCGGCGGTGATCTGGCTCTACTGGAGCGGCAGCGATGGTTGGGGCACCTTCCTGTTGCTGTGGACGGTCTTTGCCGGCACCATCGACAACGTGATCCGACCCTTCCTGATCAAGCAGGGCGCGGACCTGCCGCTGCTGCTGATTTTCGCCGGGGTGATCGGCGGCCTGTTCGCTTTCGGCCTGGTCGGCATTTTTGTCGGGCCGGTGGTGCTGGCGGTGGGCTATACCCTGATTGACGCGTGGGTGAGGGAGAAGCCGGCCGCCGCCGGCCGTGATGACCCGCGGTGATAGAATCCGCCCTGTTTTTTCCGCCGCTGCAGCGCAGCGGCAAGCACGCACCGGGTCGTTAGCTCAGTCGGTTAGAGCAGGGGACTCATAATCCCTTGGTCGTTGGTTCGAGTCCAACACGACCCACCAGCCATTGCCGCGATGTCTTCCAACCCGCCGCGTTTTCCGGGAGCCCAGATGAGCACCGCCTCCGAACATCCGCTGAAATCGATGATGCGCGCCGGTCGCGTTGCGCTGGGCATGAACGTGCGCCTCGCGCGCTCCGGCGACATCGCACGCATCGCCAGGACCAGCGGGCATGATTTCCTGTTCGTCGATGCCCAGCATTCGCTCTTCAACCGCGAGACCATCGGCCACATCGCGCAGGCCGCGCTGGGCTGCGGCATCTCGCCGCTGGTCAGGGTGCGCAGCTGCGACGATCCCGATGTGTCGGTGCTGCTCGACAACGGCGTGACCGGCATCGTGTTTCCGGACGTCAACAATGCCGACGAGGCGCGGCGGGCGGTGTCGCGCGCCAAGTATCCGCCGGTGGGGCGCCGTTCGGTGGTGGGCGGCTATCCGCTGTTCGACTACCGCGCGATGCCGGTGGCGGAGGCGGTGCCCCTGCTGCAGGAGCACACACTGGTTGCATGCATGATCGAAACGCCCGCCGGCGTCGAGAACATTGAGGCCATTGCCGCGGTCGAAGGGGTGGATGTGATCCATATCGGCATCAATGACCTGCTCACCGCGATGGGCAAGCCCGGCCGTTTCGGCGACCCCGAAGCGGCGGCGGCAATCGATCGCGTGATCGCAGCCACCTTGCGCCATGGGAAAATCGCCGGTGTCGGCGGCGATCGCCATCTGCCGCGGCAGATGGAGTACATCCGCCGCGGTGCGCGTTTCATCACCACCAACAGCGAAATTGCCTTCATCCTGGCCGAGGCAGGGCGGGTAACCGCGGAGCTGCGCCGGGCCTTGGCCGAAGGATGAATACAACCCATTGTTTTTTTTGAGTATTTTTTGGAGGAGTTGTCATCATGATCCGTCGCATCACAACGCCGGCGCTGGCCGGCCTTATCGCCCTTGCGGCTGCGTTACCGGCGACCGTCCAAGCCCAGGCCAATTGGATGCCGACCAAGCCGATCCGCGTGATCGTGCCCTTCCCCCCCGGCGGCAGCAACGACATCGTCGGCCGCCTCGTCGCCAATGACATGGCGCCCATCCTCGGCCAGCAGGTGGTGATCGACAATCGCGGCGGCGCCGGTGGCATCATCGGTTCAGAGATTGCCGCCAACTCGCTGCCCGACGGCCACACCCTGCTGATCGCCTCGGTCGCATTCGCGTACAACCCCTCGATCTACAAGGGGCAGGTGCGCTTCGACCCGGAGAAGTCATTCACGCCGATCGCGCTGATCGGCACCGGCCCCAGCGCGCTGACCGTGAATCCGAAGATGCCGGCCAAGACCACCAAGGAATTGATCGACATGGCCAAGGCCAAGCCGGGCTCACTGACCTACGCCACGGCCGGCATCGGCAGCTTCCAGCACCTGAGCACCGAACTCTTTCGCCTCCAGGCCGGGATCAACCTGATCCACGTGCCGTTCAAGGGCGGTGGTCCTGCGATGACCGACGTGATCGCCGGCAACACGCTGATCACCATGGGCTCACTGCTCCAGCTGGTGCCGCATGTCCAGGGCAACCGCCTGCGCCTGCTCGCCGTGGGCAGCGCCAAGCGCAACAGCGCATTCCCCAACACGCCGACCGTAGCCGAGACCGTGCCCGGCTATGAGGCGAACAACTGGTGGGGCATCCTCGCGCCAGCCGGAGTCACCCCGGCGATGGTGCGCACGCTGGAAGCCGCGGTGAAAAAAGTGGTCGACAACCCCGAGATGCAGAAAAAGTTCGACTCCCAGGGCGCCGAGGTGCTGTACATGAACTCCGCCGCCTACGCCAAATTCATCCGTGCTGAAACCGCGAAGTGGTCCAAAGTGGTCCGCGACGCCGGCATCAAGGCGGAATAACCGCCACAACGCCGCATTCATCAAGAGGAGCCACAGCCATGCCGCATGCCATACGTATCCACCAGAACGGCGGTCCCGAGCAGTTACGCTGGGAGGAGGTCGCCGTCGCTGAACCGGGTCCGGGCGAGGTCCGCGTGCGCAACACCGCGATCGGCCTCAACTTCATCGACACCTATCACCGTTCGGGCCTGTACCCGATGCCGCTGCCGCTGACACTCGGTTCAGAGGGCGCCGGCGTGGTCGAGGCGGTGGGGCCGAAGGTGAAGGAGTTCAAGGTCGGTGATCGCGTGGCCTATGCACAGCCCATTGGCGCCTACGCCGAAGTGCTGATCCGCCCGGTGGCACGGCTGGTGAAGATTCCCGCGGGCATCCAGGATGAGACCGCGGCGGCGATGATGCTCAAGGGCATGACCGCCTGGTACCTGTGCCGCCGCACTTATCGCGTCAAGAAAGGCGACACCATCGTCGTGCATGCCGCGGCGGGTGGTGTCGGCCAGATCCTTTGCCAGTGGGCGAAGCATCTGGGCGCGACCGTGATCGGCACCGTGGGCAGCGACGAGAAAGTCGCGCTGGCGAAAAAGGCCGGCTGCAGGCATGTGGTGGTGATGTCGCGCGAGAAGCTCTCCGAGCGCGTCAAGGCCATCACCAAGGGCAAGGGTGTGCCGGTGGTGTATGACGGTGTCGGCAAGGACACCTTCACGGAATCGCTGGACTGCCTCGCGCCGCTGGGCCTGATGGCGAGCTTCGGCAATGCCTCGGGTGCGGTGCCGCCGGTAAACATCGGCATCCTCGCGCAGAAGGGTTCGCTGTTCCTGACCCGGCCGACGCTGGTGAATTACACCAGCAAGCGCGAGGACCTGCTCACCGCCGCGCGCGAGCTGTTCGCGGTGGTGAAAAAGGGTGCGGTCAAAATCACTGTCAACCAGCGCTATCCCCTGCGCGAGGCGGCACAGGCGCACCGCGACCTTGAGTCGCGCAAGACCACCGGCTCCACGGTGCTGCTGCCCTGATGGCGAGGATTGCCGCAGCGGGCGGACTGGCGGTGGTGCTGCTTTGCGCCACCGTCCCGCCGCTGCATGCCGCCGAGGCTGCGCCGGTGGAGGAGCGCGGCCAGGCCCTGCAGCGCAGCCAGATCGGCGCGGGCATGGCCCATCGCCAGCTGCAGCAGGCCCGCCATGATGCGAAGCTGGCCGAGCAGGATGTACTCAATGCGCGCGAGTCGCATGCCGCCGCGCAGAGGGAAGCGGCGGCGCGCAAGCGGGATCTCGATGCCGCGGAAAAAGCACAGGCCGCTGCCCGTGCCAGGCTGCAGGCCGCGGAGAAGGCCTACGAAGACGCCCTGCGTGCCGTCGATGCCGTGGTGAAGCCCGCGGCCAAGTAAGGCCGCAGCTCAGGCGCGGCGGCTGCTGGCGCCGCCGTCCACGGTGATGATGGTGCCGGTGGTGTAGCCCGACAGCGGCGAGCACAGGAAGGCCGTCAGCGAACCCAGTTCCTCCACCGTCGCCATGCGGCCGAAGGGGGATTTTTTCACCAGCTCCGGCCAGCGGTCCGCGTTGCCGAGTTCCTTTTCGGCGCGCTCACGCAGGCGCTTGACCGCGCGGTCGGTGGCGGTGCCGCCAGGATTGATGCCGACCACACGCACGCCGTATTCCGGGCTTTCCGCGCCCAGGGCGCGGGTCATCGCCATCAGCGCGGCATTGCCCATGCTGCCGGCGATATAGGAAGCCACCGGGCGCTCGCCCGCGGCACCGATGATGTTGACGATCACGCCGCTGTTGCGCTGGCGCATGCGGGCGTAGATTTCGCGGGTGATGTCGATGAAGCCGAAGACCTTGAGGTCCCAGGACTTCTTCCAGGTCGTGTCGTCCACGCTGTCAAGCGTGCCCTGTGGAATCGAGCCGGCATTGTTGATCAGGAAATCGACGTCCCCGCATTCGCGCGCCAGTGCCACCGCATTTGCGGCCTCGGACAGGTCCGCGGCATGGCAGTGCACTTGTACGGCGTAGCCTGCGAGCCTGTCGCGCGCCGCGGAAAGATCCGCCGCGCTGCGTGCTGCAAGGTGAAGGTGGCAGCCTTCGGCGGCCAGCGCCTGCGCCGCACCGAAGCCGATGCCGCGCGAGCCGCCGGTGATCAGCGCGCGTTTGCCTTTGATGCCCAGATCCATGGCTTGCTCCTCCCTGTTTGGATGGCGGGGATGTTAACACCGGCGCTTCCGTCAACCCCGGCCGCCGGGGCTGCGTTATTGATCAGGCATGCCAGCGGGCATGCGCAACCACGATGCAATGGGAGGAGCCGAACATGAACCGACTGATCACGATCCTGATGGCCGCAGTGTTCACCGCTGCCAGTGGTGCTGCCCTCGCGCAGGGTGCAGCGCCAGCCGCGCCCGCCAGCCCGGCCCAGTCTGCGGCGCCGGCCAAGGCGGATGGCGCCAAGGCGGAAACGCCGAAGAAGGCCAAGGCTGAAACCAAGAAAAAAGCCAAGGTCAAGAAGAAGAGCAAGGTGAAGAAGGCCGCCTGATGCCTCTCCCGGCGCAAGCCGGGGCGTTGCACGGGATAGAATTCGCAGGCAGGCGCGACAGCGCCTGCCTGTTTTTTTGCGCAGCACGCCAAAAAATCAATCCATTAAAACAATGCATTACATCGATTCCTCGAGTGCCGCTGAATATGCCATCGAGACCGCGCGCTGGTGCGGCGACGGCGGCGCCTATCTCAACCTTTCGCCATCGCCAGGCCTGCGCCGCGGTGACATCCGTGCCTCCGAGCGCTCGGTGTGGCGCTACGCGGGGGCCATCGGCGTCGAGACCCGCCATGCGGTGACGCTGGGCGAAGGCATGACGCCGCTGCTTGAACGCGCCTGGCAGGGCGCGGCCGTGAACTTCAAGCTCGAGTTCATGATGCCCACCGGTTCGTTCAAGGACCGCGGCATGACGGTGCTGGTGAGTTACCTGAACAGCCGCGGCATTGACCATGTGCTGGAGGATTCGTCGGGCAATGCCGGTGCTTCGCTGTCGGCCTATGCCGCCGCCGCCGGCATGCGCTGCCGCATCCTGGTGCCGGAAACCGCGTCGTATCCGAAGATCGCGCAGATCGCAGCCGGCGGCGCCGACGTGGTCACCGTGCGCGGCTCGCGCCAGGATGTTGCCGACGCCGCGCTAAGGATGAGCAGTGAGATCTTTTATGCCAGCCACAACTGGCAGCCGTTTTTTGTCGAGGGCACCAAGACGCTGGCTTATGAACTGTGGGAGCAGCTCGGTTTTCGTGCACCCGACAATGTGATCGCCCCCCTTGGCTACGGCAGCAACATCCTCGGCCTGGACCGCGGCTTCGACGAGCTGCTGCGCAACGGCGAAATTGGAAAAAGGCCGCGCATTTTCGGCGTGCAGGCTGCGAATTGCGCGCCCTGTTACGCCACCTGGAAGTCCGGCGCTGAGGCGCCGGTCCCGGTGGAGGTGAAGCCGACGGTGGCCGAGGGCATCGCGTCTTCCCAGCCGACGCGGTTGCGTGAGGTGGTGCGCGCGGTGCGCCGCAGCGAGGGTGCGATCGCCGCGGTCAGAGAGGAGGACATCGTTGCCGCGCTGGGCACGCTGGCGCGCATGGGGCTGTACGTCGAGCCGACTTGCGCCGCTGCTGGCGCGGGGCTGACGCAATGGCTCGCCTCCGGCGTCATTCGCCCCGGTGAAACCACGGTGCTGGTGCTCACCGGCAGCGGGCTCAAGAGTTCGGAGCGCATCGGCCAGTTGCTGCAGCTCGCGCCGCGCGTGATGTGACGGCACGCAGGTCGAGTCTGTGGCGCATTGCGGCGCCATCGCGAACGCACACCACGGTCGCATGATGGACCGCGGCACCGGTTTCTTGACAGTGTTCCTCGCGCCCGCCTAGATTCGGGCGCTCTGCAACAGGCAGATTTCCGGAGGGGCCATGAAAATCACCGCTGTCAAAAGCTATGCCGTCCATCCCGGCTGGCGCAAGAACCTGATCTTCGTCAAGGTCGAAACCGATGCCGGCATCCACGGCTGGGGCGAGGCCTATTCGCAGTACGACCGCGACACCGCGGTGATGGCGCAGCTCAATGCGCTGGGCCCGTACATGGTCGGCCGCAGCCCCTTCGACATCAAGCACTTCACGCAATTCGCATTTGACGACTACGCCGCGCGCCGCGGCTCGGTGGAGCTGTTCTGCGCTGTGAGCGGTATCGAACAGTCCCTGTGGGACATCGTCGGCAAGGCTGCAAAGCAGCCGGTGTACAACCTGCTTGGCGGCAAGTACCGCGAAAAGATCCGCGTCTATGCCAACGGCTGGAGCTACGGCATGAAGGAGCCCGACGATTACGCGCGGGCTGCGGAAAAGGTGGTGAAGCAGGGGTTCACCGCGATGAAGTTCGATCCGCTGCCGGCACCGTGGCGCACCTGGATCCCGAAGGAGCATGAAAAGCGTGCGGTGCGCGTGGTGAAGGCGATCCGCGACGCGGTCGGCCCGGACATCGACCTCCTGATCGAGCAGCACCGCCGGCTGGCGCCGATGCACGCGATCCGACTTGACCAGGAACTGGCGAAGTTCGACCTCTACTGGATGGAGGAGTCCTGCCAAGCCGAGTATCCCGATGAGCTGGCGCTGATCCGCCGCGAGATCGGCGTGCCGATGGTGATCGGAGAGGCGACCTATACCAAGACCGGTTTCCGGCCGCTGCTCGAGAAGCGTTCCGCCGACATCCTCAATCCGGATGTGGCCTGCGTCGGCGGCATCCTCGAGCTGAAGGAAATCGCGGCGATGGCCGAACCGTTCCTGGTCGCGGTGTCACCGCACAACTACAACTCGACGCTGGTGGCGCTGGCTTCGACCGTGCATGCCTCGGCGACGATGCCCAACTTCATCATCACCGAGTACTTCCTGCCCTTCGTCGATTTCTGCGACAGGATTTCACCGAACCAGCTCAAGCCGAAAAACGGCTACATCGAGCTGCCCACCGCGCCGGGCCTTGGTGTCGATGTTGACGAAGCAGCGCTGCTGAAGCACCCGGCCAAGGTGTATCCGGCACGCAAGCTGCGCACGCCGGCCGACGAAGGGCCCTGAGCGCTACGCCGGCAACACCAGGGGCCTGCGCCTGCGCGGGCCCGTATCGCCAGCGCCGTAAAAAATAAACAATAAAAACAACAGGTTATAAGTTAATTTGCGCTCACTTTGAGCGCAGAACTGCCTGGTTGCCCTCGACGTCGATGGCGGTGGCAAACGCCGCGCTGCGCGCCCGCAGCGCGTCCAGCATGGCCTGTTCCGCGGCAAGGTCGCAGATCACGGTTTCGTTGGCGTCGTTGTGGCGCACGAACTCGAAGGCGGCGCGTTTGCAGTCGCGGC
>JAJTHX010000167.1 GCA_021300125.1 Betaproteobacteria bacterium
CGCGCTCGCGGTCGAGGTCGAGCTGCCTGGCGCGAACGAACCAGGCGTTGTTGCCCGGCGCACAGGTGGTGTATTCGGCGATCTCCACGCGGTAGCGGCCCGGCCCCTGGAATAGCAGGCGTTCCGCGGTGCCGCGCGCGTCGAAGGGCGGCAGCGGCCCGCTGCCGGCAGGGCCGCGCGGCGGCGTGCTGATCAGCTGGTAGCGCGGGTTCTCCATGATGCCGCGGTCGGTGGCGATTTCATAGCGCAGCACTGAGCCCTCGATGATCTCGCGGCCCTGTTCGACGCGCACGTTGCCCTTGGCATCGAGCACGTCGCGCGCGACATCATGGCGCATCCAGTCGGAGGCGAAGGACTGGCCGCGCTTGCGCAGGCGCGCATTGCCGAAGGCCTCGAAATCCTTGTCCTGCACGCCCTGCATCCGGTCGGCCTCGATGAACAGCGGTACTTCCTCGGGCTGCTGCGGCTCCGGCAACAGCCAGGTCTGTGGCCGCAGGCGCACACCCTCCTCCGCCAGGGCCAGTGCGGGCAGAGCGCAGAACACGGCGACGGCTATTCGGGTTTTTCGGCGGTGGCGCATCGGGAGGGGGAAGCGGAGGAGGTGCTAAAATCTCACAATTCCCCCCTTGAATCAACGACGCCAACACACCGGCCGCCACGATTGCAAGACTCTTCCAGCAACGCCGATGATCCGCGCCTGGACGCACTGCGCACATGGCTTGCGGCGCAGTTTCCGGGCAAGGCACTGACACTGGCGCCCGCTTCCGCCGACGCCAGCTTCCGCCGTTATTTCCGTGTCGGGTTTTGTGACGGCACGCGCATCGTGATGGATGCACCGCCGGGGCGCGAGGATACGGCGCCCTTCATCCGCGTGGCCGCGCTGATGCGTGAGTGCGGCCTGCATGTGCCTGAAGTCATCGCCGCCGACACCGCGCAGGGTTTCCTGCTGCTCAGCGATCTCGGTGCCACCACCTACCTCAGCGCGATCAATGAAGTCAACGCAGATGCCCTGTTCTCCGACGCCATCGGCGCGCTGATCGCATGGCAGCGCGCCAGCCGCCCCGGCGTGCTGCCGCCCTATGACCGCGCGCTGCTGCAGCGCGAACTGGATCTTTTCCCCGAGTGGTATGCCGGCCGCCATCTCGGGGTCAATCTCGGCGATGCCCAGCGTGCCGCGCTGACGCGCATCGAGCAGCAGCTGATCGACAGCGCGCTGGCGCAGCCGCAGGTCTATGTGCACCGTGACTACATGCCGCGTAACCTGATGCTGTCCACGCCCAACCCCGGCGTGCTCGATTTCCAGGATGCGGTTTACGGACCGGTTGCCTACGACCTCGCCTCACTGTTCCGCGATGCCTTCATCAGCTGGCCCGAGCCGCGGGTGATCGATTGGGTCGCGCGTTACTGGGAACAGGCGAAACGGGCCGATATTCCGGTGGATGCCGACTTCGGCGAGTTTTACCGCGCCTTCGAGTGGATGGGTTTGCAGCGCCACCTGAAAGTGCTCGGCATCTTCGCGCGCATCCGTTACCGCGACGGCAAGCCGGCCTATCTCGAGGACGCGCCGCGCTTCCTGCGCTACGCGCGTGAAGTCGCCGCGCGTTATGGCGCGCTGTCGCCCCTGCTGCCACTGCTCGACGAACTCGAGCAGCGCAGGCCGCAGGTCGGCTATACCTTCTAGGGCCTTGCGATGAAGGCGATGATTCTTGCCGCCGGTCGCGGTGAACGGATGCGGCCGCTGACCGACCATACCCCCAAGCCGCTGCTGCGGATCAATGACAAACCATTGATTTCATTCATAATTTTTTCATTGCGCGCAGCGGGCTTCACCGAACTGGTGATCAATCTGGCCCACCTGGGCGAGCAGATCGAGGCGGAACTGGCTGATGGCGCCACGCTCGGCATGCGCATCGCCTATTCGCGCGAATCCAAAGCGCTGGAAACCGCCGGCGGCATTGCCAACGCCCTGCCGCTGCTCGGCTCCGAGCCTTTCGTGGTGGTCAACGGCGATGTCTGCAGCGACTACGATTTCTCGGCCGTGAAACGGGCCGCCGAGGAACTGAGTGCATCGGGCCGGCTGGCGCACCTGGTGCTGGTACCCAATCCGCCGCAGCATCCGCGCGGCGATTTCGCACTCGAAGGCGGGCACGTGCGCGCCGATGGCGAAACCCGCCATACCTTCAGCGGCATCGGCGCCTATCACCCCGCGCTGTTTGCCGGGATCGCGCCCGGCGCTAAAGCAAGGCTGGCCGACCTGCTGCACCCGGCAATACATCAGGGCCGGGTCAGCGGCGAACTTTACCGCGGCATGTGGCAGGACATCGGTACACCGGAGCGGCTGGCCGCAGCCGATCGGGACGCACGCGCCGCCGCGCGCTGAAGCGCCCGGGATCGCGCCGCTATAATCAATCCATGAGCACCCCTGTGGACATCGCCGTGCATCAACAGCGCCGGGCCCGGCTGGCCGCTGCCATCGGCGGCGGCGTCGCTGTGATACCGACCGCGCAGGAACGCATCCGCAACCGCGACGCGCACTATCCCTATCGTTTCGACAGCTATTTCTACCATCTCAGCGGTTTTCGTGAACCGGAAGCGGTGCTGGTGATCTGCGGCGGCACCAAGCCGCGCAGCATCCTGTTCTGCCGCGAAAAAAACCTGGAGCGCGAAATCTGGGACGGCTACCGCCACGGCCCCGAGGCGGCGCGCGAAGCGTTTGCCATTGAAGAGGCTTATCCCGTTGCCGAGCTGGATGCGCGCATGCCCGACCTGCTGGCCGACCGTGACGCGCTGCATGTACATCTGGGCGAAGATCCGGCATGGGATGGCCGCGTCCTCGGCTGGCTCAACGTCGTGCGCAGCCGTGCCCGGGCCGGGGTCCGCGCACCCGCCGCGATCCACGATGTGCGCAGCCTGCTCGACGAGATGCGCCTGATCAAGGACGCGCAGGAGCTGTCCCTGATGCGCCGCGCGGGCGAGATTTCCGCGGCCGCACACCGCGCAGCGATGGCTGCCGCAAAACCGGGCAGCTCCGAATATGAAGTCGAGGCGCTGTTGCAGCATGAATTCCGCCGCAGCGGCGCCCAGGCCCCTGCGTACACCCCGATTGTTGCCGGTGGTGCCAATGCCTGTGTGCTGCATTACGTCGAAAACAGCGCGCCGCTGCGTGATGGTGACCTGTTGCTGATTGACGCCGGCTGCGAGCTTGACGGCTATGCCGCCGATATCACCCGCACCTTTCCGGTAAACGGCCGCTACAGCGGGCCGCAGCGCGCGGTGTATGAGCTGGTGCTCGCGGCGCAGGCGGCGGCAATCGCGTCGGTGAAGCCCGGCGCGCGCTGGAACGAGCCGCACGACGCCGCGGTGAAGGTGCTGGCACAGGGCTTCATCGACCTCAAGCTGCTGACCGGCACGATCGATGCCGTGCTCGAGCAGGAAAGTTACCGCCAGTTCTACATGCACCGCACCGGCCACTGGCTGGGGCTCGATGTGCACGATGCCGGGGATTACAAGCGTGACGGCCAGTGGCGCGAGCTGCAGCCGGGGATGGTGCTGACCGTCGAGCCTGGCTGCTACATCCGCCCCGCCGCCGGCGTGCCCGAAGACTTTTTCAACATCGGCGTGCGCATCGAGGACGATGCGCTGGTCACCGCCGGCGGCTGCGAGCTGCTGACCGCTGCAGCACCCAAGACGGTCGCCGACATCGAGGCCTGGATGCGTGAGCGCCGCCGCTGAAAGCGCGGATGTGGTGATTGTCGGCGGCGGTCCCGCCGGCAGCGCGCTGGCACTGGCGCTGGCCGACACGGTGCCGCCGCTGCGCGTGATGGTGCTCGAGGCCCGAACCGCTGCCAGCAACGAATACCGGCCGCTGGCATTGTCGCGCGGCAGCAGCCTGTTTCTGCAGCGCCTGGGCGTGTGGCCGCAGTTGTCGGCTGCAGCCACACCGATCCGGCGCATCCATGTATCGCAACGCGGCCGTTTCGGTCGCAGCCAGCTGGAAGCCGCCGAACTCGACGTGCCGGCCTTGGGTTATGTGATCGATTACGGCCTGCTGTCCGCGACATTGGCCCGGGCTGCGGCGCAGGTGTCGGAGTATCGCAGTGGCCTGCGCGTGGCAGGCTGGGCTGCCGTGGAGCCGGCCCAGGTCAGTGTCGAGCGTGATGGCGCCACGCAGCAGGTGGAGACGAGTCTGCTGGTGATTGCCGACGGCGGCGGCATGGCCGACGCCGAAACCGTGGATTACGGGCAGTGTGCGCTGACCGCGCGGGTCGCCTGCGATCCTCCGGCGGCTGACATCGCCTACGAACGGTTCACCCCTGAGGGCCCGCTGGCCCTGCTGCCGGACCGCGGGCAATGGGCCCTGGTGTGGACGGTGGCTCCGGCGCGGGCGCAGCAGCTGTGCGGGCTGGACGAAACGGATTTTTGCGCGGCCTTGCAGCAGGCTTTCGGCCATCGCGCCGGTTGTTTTACCGGCGTCAGCCATCGCGCCAGCCATCCGCTGCAACTGCGCCGCAGTGCGCGCCAGCCGCTGCCGCACACCGTACTGATCGGCAATGCCGCGCAGACCCTGCACCCCGTAGCCGGGCAGGGCTTCAATCTCGCCCTGCGCGATGTGTCCGAGCTGGCGCGCCAGCTGCTCGAGGCGCCGCAGGCCGCGGGCTCGCTGGACTGGACGGCGCGATACCTCGCCGCACGCGAGTCCGACCGCAGCCGCATGGCCGGGTTCACCCATGGCCTGGTCCGCCTGTTTTCCAACGACATCGCGCCGCTGGGTGTCGCCCGCGGTGCCGCGCTGTCCCTGCTGGGCAGCCTGCCGCCGCTGAAACGGTGGTTTGCCCGGCGCATGAGTCTCGGACCGCACGGCTGATACGCGGTTTTGTGCTGGCCGGGCCATGGCTTGCCGTCTGCAATGCATGCAGCCTTCGAGCAGTCCGCGATAACTGCCCTGATCTTTCTGCATAAAAGCGCTGGTCAGTGTGTGCTGGCTTTGCCTGCGCCCGATGCGCGTGGCGGCCATGCCACGGCTGCCCAAAAAATAAGCAATTTCTTCTTTGCAGCGACGGCGGCCTTGATTAGAATTGCGCCCTTTCCGCAAACCCTTGATTCCGGCATCCCCCGACTGAAATCGTGCGCATCGGCCCCTACCAGCTCAAGAACAACCTGATCGTGGCGCCGATGGCCGGCGTGACGGACCGGCCGTTCCGCCAGCTGTGCAAGCTGATGGGCGCGGGCATGGCGGTCTCGGAAATGGTGTCGAGCAATTCCCTGCTCTGGGGCTCGGAGAAAACCAGGCGCCGCGCCAACCATGAAGGCGAGGTGGATCCCATTTCGGTGCAGATTGCCGGCGCCGATCCGCAGATGATGGCCGAGGCCGCGCGCTACAACGTCGACCAGGGTGCGCAGATCATCGACATCAACATGGGCTGTCCGGCGAAAAAGGTCTGCAACGTGATGGCCGGCTCCGCACTGCTCAAGGACGAGCCGCTGGTTGGCCGCATTCTCGATGCGGTGGTAGCTGCGGTGAAGGTGCCGGTCACGCTGAAGATCCGCACCGGCTGGGACCGTGAGCACCGCAACGCGCGGATGGTGGCCCGTATCGCGGAGAACGCCGGCATCCAGGCGCTGGCGATTCACGGCCGCACCCGCGCCTGCGGTTACACCGGTCATGCCGAATACGACACCATCGCCGCGGTCAAGGCGGACATCCGCATTCCGCTGATCGCCAACGGCGACATCACCACGCCCGAGCGCGTCCGGCATGTGCTCGAATACACCGGCGCCGATGCGGTGATGATCGGCCGCGCCGCCCAGGGGCGGCCGTGGATGTTCCGCGAGATCAGCCATTTTCTCGAGCAAGGCACCCACCTGCCGCCACCCGAGGTGGCGGAAATCCACCGCGTGCTGGTCGGCCACCTGCATGATCTCTATGCCTTCTACGGCGAGCTGACGGGGGTGCGCGTCGCACGCAAGCACATCTCCTGGTACACCAAGGGGCTTGCCGGTTCCGCGGCCTTCCGCCACGCGATGAACCAGCTGCAGACCTGTGCCGAGCAGTTCGATGCGGTGAACCGGTTTTTTGGCGAGTTGTCCGGCAGCGGCGACCGCCTGTCCTATATTGACGAACAAAACCAGGAACAAGAGGAACTGGCTGCATGATGAATGAGACCGAAATGGCCCGGGTGGTGCGTCGCGCGATAGACGGTTACTTCCGTGATCTCGACGGGGAGAAGGCCAGCGGGGTGTATGACATGGTGATCGGCAGCGTCGAAAAGCCGCTGCTTGAATCGGTGCTGCACAAGGTGCGCGGCAACCAGTCGCATGCGGCGGCGATGCTCGGCATCAACCGCAATACGCTGCGCAAGAAAATCAAGGCCTACAACATCAAGTACTGACCGGGGACGCGGCCCGCGCCCGGCGCGGACGCCACAGGCATGACCATCATCAAACAGGCGCTGCTCAGCGTCTCCGACAAGGACGGCGTAGTCGAATTCGCGCGTGGCCTCGCTGCGCAGGGCGCGAAACTGCTGTCCACCGGCGGCACTGCGAAACTGCTGCGCGAAGCCGGCCTCGCGGTGACCGAGGTTGCCGACTACACCGGTTTCCCGGAAATGCTCGACGGACGGGTAAAGACCCTGCACCCGAAAATCCACGGCGGCCTGCTCGGCCGGCGTGACCTGCCGGAGCATGTGTCGGCCATGCAGCAGGCTGGCATCGCCAACATCGACCTGGTGTGCGTCAATCTGTATCCCTTCACCACGACCATTGCCCGGCCGGACTGCAGTTTCGAGGATGCGATCGAGAACATCGACATCGGCGGGCCGGCGATGGTGCGCAGCGCGGCGAAGAACCACGCCCACGTCGCGGTGGTGACCGATCCGGCCGACTACGCTGCGCTGCTCGGGGAAATGAAATCCACCGGCGGCGCGCTTGGCTCGAGCACGCGCTTCCGTCTCGCCTGCAAGGCGTTTTCGCACACCGCCGCCTACGACGGTGCAATCAGCAATTACCTGACCGCGCTGGCTGCGGACGGCAGCCGCGACATGTTCCCGGCGAGGCTCAACCAGCAGTTCGATCGCGTACAGACCCTGCGCTACGGCGAGAATCCGCACCAGGCGGCTGCGTTTTACCGCGACCTCGCGCCGGCGCCGGGCAGCCTCGCCGCCTACCGCCAGCTGCAGGGCAAGGAACTGTCGTACAACAACATCGCCGATGCCGATGCGGCCTGGGAATGCGTGAAGACCTTCGACGCGCCGGCCTGCGTCATCGTCAAGCATGCCAATCCCTGCGGCGTGGCTGTCGCCGATTCGGTGGCGGGCGCCTATGACAAGGCCTTTGCCACGGATCCGACCTCCGCCTTTGGCGGCATCATCGCAGTCAATCGCGAGCTCGATGCGGCCG
>JAJTHX010000211.1 GCA_021300125.1 Betaproteobacteria bacterium
CACGGCAATGCCTACTTCACCGGCTTCGGCAAGACCAAGCGCATCGTGTTCTTCGACACCCTGCTCTCGCGCCTGGAGCCGCCCGAGGTCGAGGCCGTGCTCGCGCACGAGCTGGGCCATTTCAAGTTGAAGCACGTGATCAAGCGCATTGCCTGGCTGTTCGCGATGAGCCTCGGCTTCCTGTGGCTGCTCGGCGCGGTGCTCGAGGCGCGCTGGTTCTACACCGCGCTGGGCGTGGACAGCCCCTCCACCGCGATGGCGCTTATCCTGTTTGCCATCGTCGTGCCGGCCTTCACCTTTTTCGTGCAGCCGCTCTCCGCCCGCGTCTCGCGCCGGCATGAATACGAGGCCGACGCCTTCGCCGCCACGCACACCCCGGCGGCAGACCTGGTGTCGGCGCTGGTCAAGCTCTACAAGGACAATGCCTCGACCCTGACGCCCGACCCGCTGCACTCGGCGTTCTACGATTCGCACCCGCCGGCGATGCTGCGCATCGCGCGGCTGCAGCAGGCTTCAGGAGCGCAATGACATGGCCGGACTCGCCCAGAAAAAATGCAAACCCTGCGAAGGCGGCGTCGCCCCGCTGACCCCGGCCGAGAGCGCGAGCCTGCTCAAGGGCCTCAAGGGCTGGGCCATAGCCGACGGCAAGCTCGCCAAGACCTACGACTTCTCCGACCATTACGACACCATGGCCTTCGTCAACGCCGCGACCTGGATCTCGCACCGCGAGGACCACCATCCCGATCTCGCCGTCGGCTACAAGCAATGCCGCGTCGAATACATCACCCACGCCATCGGCGGGCTGTCGGAGAATGACTTCATCTGCGCCGCCAAGATCGACGCGCTGTTTGACCTCTGAATCCGCACTGCAGGGCCTGATCAGCGCCGCCTACGGGCGCAGCTTCCGGGTCGAATGCGGCGATGGCCGCACCCGCGACTGCGTCACCCGCGGCAAGCGCACCGACTACACCTGCGGCGATGAAGTCACCATCGCGGCGCAGGGGGGCGACCAGGGCGTCATCACCGGCTGCGCGCCGCGCACAAGCCTGCTCTACCGCTCAGACCAGTGGAAACAGAAGCTGATCGCCGCCAACGTCAGCCAGGCGCTGATCGTGGTGGCGCCGGTGCCCTCTTTCGACCTCGAAGTGCTCGACTGCTGCCTCGCCGCGGTGGCCCACGCCGGCATCCGGCCGCTGATCGTGCTCAACAAATCAGATCTGCCGCAGTCGGCCAAATCACTGACGGCACTGAACCCCTACACCGCGCTCGGCGTGCAACTGCTGCCGCTGACCGCGCGCGACAGCGTGGATGCGCTGCGGCCCCTGCTCGCGGGACAGCGCAGCGTACTGGTCGGCGAATCAGGCATGGGCAAATCCACCATACTCAACAGCCTGCTGCCCCGGGCCGAAGCGCACACGCGGGAAGTGTCGGCGGCGCTCGGCACCGGCAAGCACACCACCACCCACGCCCGGCTGTACCACCTGGATGAACGCAGCGAACTGATCGACACGCCGGGCGTGCAGGCCTTCGGCGTGCACCATCTGGGCGTCGGGGAACTCGCCGCCGCCTTCATCGAATTCCGGCCGCTGCTCGGGCAATGCCGCTTTCGCGACTGCCGCCATCTCAACGAACCGGGTTGCGCGCTCGATGAAGCCCAGGCCGCGGGGCACATCACACCACGGCGGCTGGCCGTGTATCGCCGGCTGGCGGAGGCCCACCAGCGCAATGCGCGACCGGACTGGGCCTGATCAGCGATCACCGTTCGCGGCCTAGCCTACCGCCTTCGCGATCGACACGATGAACAGCAGCACCAGCCACAGCACCAGCGCGCGCCAGATCAGGCCGACGGCGGCGCGCAGGTCTTCGACTTCGGCCTCCTCGCCGATGCCGAGTTCGGGCCGCTGGTCGAGCATGCCGTCCTCGCGCAATGCGCCGCCGAGCTTGACGCCCAGCGCGCCGGCGCCACTCGCCAGCACCACACCCTCGGCGCCACGGTTCCACGCGGCAGCCTGGCTGCGCCAGCAGTAGGCGGCATCCTCGAAGTTGCCGGCAATCGCGAAGGTGGCCGCGGTCACCCGCGCCGGCAGCCAGTCGATCCAGAACAGCGCGCGCTCGGCGAACAGTGCGAACACGCGCTTCTCCGGCTCCATCTGGCGACCCCAGCGCGCGGCGATCAGGTCCGCGGCGCGATAGACCACCGCGCCCACCGGACCCAACACGACAAACCAGAACATCGGCGCCAGCACATGGCGATGGGCCTGCATCAAACCGAGTTCGATCGACACCCGCGCCACCTCGGCGGCATTGAGTTCATCGGCGGGCGCGCCGCGCCAGCGGCCCAGCACATCGCGCGCGGTAGCGAGATCGTGTTCACGCAGGGCCTGCGCGATGTCGGTGAAGCCGTGGCTGAAGCGGCGAAAGCCCAGGCTCACGTAGAGCACCGCCACTGCCCAGGCCAGCCCGAGCAGGATGCTCATGCTGGAGAGCAGCGCGTGCACGATCAGCACCAGCAGCGCCAGCGGCAGCACGGCCACACACCACGCAATCGCGCCATGGCTCGCCTGCAGGCCGTTGAACTGGTTCTCGAGGCGGTCGGCCCAGCGCTCGTAGGCGGCGTACAGCGGATTGCCCATGCGCAGGGGCCGCACTTGTTCGATGAGCAGGACCAAAGCCAGGGCGAGGAATGTCATGGGAAAAAATTAGTGAATTAAATCAATCACTTATTATACCCGGTCAGGATAATTCACGGCGATGATCTCGACCACCCGCTCGCCTGCCGGGCGACGGCAGCGGACGGTGTCGCCCACTTTCGCGCCGAGCAGCGAGCGCGCCAGCGGCGTGGCCCAGCTGATGCGGCCCGCGCTGACCTCGGCCTCATCGTCGCCGACGATGCTGTAGGTCTCGCGGTGGCCCTGCTCATCCTCGACGGTGACCGTGGCGCCAAAACGCACTTCGTCCACCGGATGCTGCGCGGGATCCACCAGCTCGGCGCGTTCGAGCTGCGCCAGGACATAGCGCTGGTCGCGCTCGACTTCGCGCAGCTTGCGCTTGGCTTCGGAATCGTCCGCCGATTCGGCCTTCAGCCGCTCATGGCTTTCGGCCAGTTCGCGCACCCGCGCGCGCAGCTGCTCAAGCCCGCGCGGCGTCACGTAATTGGCGTGGTCGGGCACCGGACGCTGGGGCAGCGCATCGCCCAGGTCGTCATCGCTTTCCTTCACGAACGCTCGACTCATCGCAGCTCTCCTCGCGAAAGCGGCGGCATGATTGCGCCGCCTGCATCCTTTTGATCCGCTTATACCGGCTCAACGCGCCGGCGGCAACCGCCGAAGACAAACATCCGCGGCCTCAGGCCGACGGGTAGCCCAGAAACTGCAGCAGGTCCTCGCGCTGCGCCACGGTATCGGCATAACCGAGCCGGATCAGCGCGCGGCAGAACGCCTTTTCGAACAGCAGGTAAGACACCAGGTTGGAACCGGTGCGCTTCATCGCGCCCACGGTATTGAGCAGACCACGGATCACCCGCGGCAGTTCCCCGCCGTATTGCGCGGCAATCTGGCTCAGCGGCACGCTCGGCGTGATCACCCGGAAATCCACCGCGCGCAGCGGATAGTTCACCTGCGCCAGCCTGTCCGGCGGCACGATCGCCAGCGTGCGGTTGATGCGCTGCAGGCGTTCGAGGTCCACCTCCAGCGAATCGAGGAAGATGCTGTCGAGCGCGTGGCCGGCGATCTGCGCCAGCGGCGGATAGCCGTCCGCGGGCTGGCGCACCGCCGGCTGCGAGGCCTGGCGGCCGACGCCGATCACCAGCAGGCGCTCGGCGCCCAGGTGCAGCGCCGGGCTCACCGGCGCGATCTGGCGCATCGAGCCGTCGCCGTAATACTCGCCGTTGATCTGCACCGGCGGAAAGATGAAGGGCAGCGCGCTCGAGGCCAGCAGGTGCGGCAGGCCAATCGGCGTTGCCCGGCCGACGCGCCGCGCGCGCGACCATTCCTCGTGGCCGGGGCTGCCCTGGAAAAAAGTCACCGACTGGCCGCTGGTGTAACCCGAACAGGTCACCGCGAACGCGGACAGATGGCCCGCGGCGATATTGCGGCCGATGGCGCCGAAGTCGATATGGC
>JAJTHX010000316.1 GCA_021300125.1 Betaproteobacteria bacterium
ACAGACAGACACACGAACCCCCATCCATATACGGGCGGGCGAAATTTTTTTATGCCTGTTTTTGATACCTTTTCACTTCACTACGTTCGCTTCGCTCACTCCGTTCGTGAAGGATAAAATATGCTGTCACACACAGCTTCTACAAAAGTCTAGGATAATAGAAAACAAAGAAAGCAGCCCCCAGGATCATAGTTGGGGGGGGGGGTATTGTGGCCTGCTGGGTTATGCATACAGTCTTCTTCTTTTGCTTGTCTTTGGTGGTTATTTGCAAAGCCTCGTGCACAAGTATTAAAGGATTAAGTGAAGCTCTAAGTACCTTTGAGAACAAATCAGAATTTCTAAACCCTACGTCCAAATAAGGCATATAGTGCCCTACATTGGTCGAAAAGAGTAAATGCTGAAAAACATGAGATACAGTTATAATGAGATTTTAATCATTTAGCATGCCGAAATATCCACAACCAGTCATTGACATCATGGTGTGATTATGATCAGATGGAACCAGACATTAGTTTTGCGAAAGGTTACCAGTCACTGATTGATTTCTGGACTGGGTTTCTGGCCAAGAAGAATGTGGAAATTGCAACCAAGACCAAGGTGAACAAGATCAGGTGTCAATGTTACAAAACTTTTTTCTTTATCACTTATGTACCTGCAAAATAAGCTAAGGTGTTTGTAGCTGGCAAGAGTTTTAGATAGTCAATGGGCCTACCTAGATAGTTAGATGATATAAGGTGCTCCACTCCAATTGGTTCCTTCAAGCCTTACAAATATTATACTAAACTGAACTAATGTGCCAGTTACAAACACTCTAGCTTATTTTCTGGAGTATCAGTGACAAGGAAATTAAGATTTTAACATTGAATCTAGTTGGAAGAATGATAACGGAAAAGTTGTTGTGACAACAGCTGACGGGAGATACTTTGAGGCTGACCATGTCATAGTCACAGTTTCCATTGGTAATACACGTCTGTTATTTGAAGCAAGGAGCACTGTCTAAAGTGGAAGGATTAGTACAGTTTGCTATTTGCATAAGGAAACTTATTGTTACAAAAAATGAATAATTGTTTTCCAGTCAAATGAGCTGAACTAAACTGGTTAGTTCAAGGAGCTCAGACATACCAAGCCTTCCTCTTCAGTCATAGTTTAATACCATAAGCTTCCTTTTCCCTGAGTCAGCCAAAGAATGCTTTGAAACAACTCAACTTGTTTGTTGTCATTAGGGTTTCAAAAATTCAAATTTGCCTCCAGTTTGAGGGGTTTTGAAAAGTCAAACATTGGGAACATTGGGAATAGAAGATGGCAGCTCGATGTCCTATTACCTCCCCTATTTGCTTGAATGGGCTTACTAACATGTAGAAA
This sequence comes from Betaproteobacteria bacterium, assembly GCA_021300125.1. Taxonomy (GTDB): domain Bacteria; phylum Pseudomonadota; class Gammaproteobacteria; order Burkholderiales; family SG8-41. Next base: position 1,363 of record JAJTHX010000316.1, read on the forward strand.
TATTTGTCCATTTCAAGTATTGGTATGTGTTTGACTAGTTCCCAATTTTTTTATCATTTTGACCACATGCAAAGAAAGGATGAATAATCAATATTAGTGTCCTGCGTTTTACAGAAATTTATCAATGTACATAAATTTACAGCTGAAAAATCAGTAAATTTATGGCTGTAAATTTAGATTCATACAACTGTTATTTACTGAAAGTCTGTACAAAAATGCAGTAAAACTTTGCGAAGAATTTAGAGGATTGAAAATTAATCCTCAGATCTATAAAAACAGAAAATGCAAAATATTCATCAACAAGTTATATCTTCAAAACCCATCCCGAAACCGCAACACCGCCTCGTCAATCCGCTGCACCGCGATCACCTTGATGCCCGACACCGCCTGCCGCGGCTGATTCGCCGCAGGGATCAGGGCGTGGGTGAAGCCGAGCTTCGCCGCTTCCTTCAATCTCTCCTGGCCGCGCTGCACCGGGCGCACTTCACCGGCGAGGCCCACTTCACCGAAGACCACCAGCTTTTTCGGCAGCGGCTTGTTTTTCAGTGAACTCACCACCGCCATCAGCACCGCGAGGTCGGCCGCAGGTTCGGTGATGCGCACACCACCCACCGCGTTGACGAAAACATCCTGGTCGTAACAGGCGATGCCGGAATGGCGGTGCAATACCGCCAGCAGCAAGGCCAGGCGGTTCTGTTCGAGTCCGACACTGAGGCGCCGCGGGTTTGGCGCGTGTGCGCTGTCCACCAGTGCCTGCACTTCCACCAGCAGCGGGCGCGTGCCTTCCTGCGTCACCAGCACGCAGGAGCCGGCGACTTCGCCTTCGTGCTGCGACAGGAACAGCGCCGAGGGGTTGGCCACACCCTTCAGGCCCTTGTCGGTCATCGCAAACACGCCGAGCTCGTTGACCGCGCCGTAGCGGTTCTTGAAGGCGCGGATCAGGCGGAAGCTGGAATGGGTGTCGCCCTCAAAATAGAGCACGGTATCGACCATGTGCTCGAGCACGCGCGGGCCGGCGAGCGTGCCTTCCTTGGTGACATGACCGACAAAGATGATGGTGGTGCCACCGGCCTTGGCCAGCCGTGTGAGCTGCGCCGCACATTCGCGCACCTGCGCCACCGAGCCCGGCGCCGAGGTCAGCGCATCGGAATACAGGGTCTGGATCGAGTCGATGACGGCGATCTCGGGTTTCTCCGACTGGATCACCGCCTGGATCTTGCCGAGGCTGGTTTCGGGCAGCACCTGCACATGGTGGGCATCCACGTTGAGGCGCTTCGCGCGCATCGCGATCTGCTGCGGCGACTCCTCGCCCGAGACATAGACCACCTTGCGCGCCTTGCCCACGGTGGCGAGCGACTGCAAGAGCAGCGTGGATTTGCCGATGCCGGGGTCGCCGCCGATCAGGATCACCGCGCCGGGCACCAACCCTCCGCCGAGCACGCGGTCGAATTCGGCAATGCCACTGGGCATGCGCGCCTCCTCGCGCGCATCCACTTCCGACAGGCGCTGCAGCTTGCCGGTTTCGGCGATCAGCGAAAAACGGTTGGCCGAGGGCGTGGCGGCCTCGGCCACGGATTCAACCAACGTGTTCCAGGCCTGGCAGTGCGGGCACTGGCCCTGCCATTTCACGGATTGCCCGCCGCACTCGGTGCAGGCGTAAACGGTGGGCGCTTTGGCCATATGTGGAGTCCCGCCTTAACCCAGCGCCTTGAGGTCGCGGATCATCGCCACGTTGATCGGGTGCGCCGGGTCGGCCTGCATCGGGATGGTGCTGAAGTGCCCTTCGTGCGGCACCACGATCACTTCAACCTTGCAGCCGGCTTTGCGGCAGACCTCGGCGTATTCCGTGGTCTGCGCCACCCAGCCCGGCGCTTCTTCGCCGCCGGCGGCGAGCACCACCGGCACGCCGCGGCGCGGCGGATGGAACTGGGGGCTCAGCGCGTGCACGCGGTCCGCGGTGAGGCGAATGAGGTCGTTGACGCTGATGTGCAGCACCGGCTCCACGTCGTAGATGCCGGAGACCATGGTCGCGCCGCAGATCAGGTCGGCGGGCAGGCCGTGCTTGGTCCAGTCCTCGGCCAGGCCCATCGCCGCGAGGTGCGCGCCGGCGGAATGGCCGTAGAGATAGATGCGTCGCGCGTCGCCACCAACGCGCTGGGCGTTGTTCGCGGTCCAGACGATGCCGCGGATCACCTGCTCGACGATGGTGTCGAGTGTCACCGCGGGACAGAGGTCGGTGCCCAGCATCACCACCGGAAAGCCGGCCTGCACCAGCGGCTCGGCGAGGATGGCCTGCTTTTCTTTTTCGCCGACGCGCCAGTAGCCGCCATGCAGGTAGACCACGATCGGCGCCCTGGCATTGCCGGCGTGGTAGATGTCGAGTTTCTGCCGCGGCGTGTCGCCGTAGGCAATGTCGAAAGTGCCCTTCAGCCGCTCGCGCGCAGCCTTCGACAGCTTGCCGCGCAGCGCGTGCTGTTCTTCCACATCGGTGGCCCAGGCCCGCGGATTGAATTGCCGTTCGATGTCGTGTTGCCAGTCTTTCCAGGGCATGCCTTGCTCCTCCGCCAGTTCTTGTTGGTGATGTTGTTCAGTTGATCTCGCTGACCGGCACCCGCGCCGCCAGCGCGCAGAACAGCTCGTAGCTGACGGTGCCCGCGGCCTGGGCCACGTCATCGGCCGGGTTGCCTTCGCCCCACAGCACCACCGGCGTGCCGACCCCGGCCTCGGGGCGGTCGGTAATGTCCACGCACAGCATGTCCATCGACACGCGGCCGACGCTGCCGGCGATGCGGTCGCCCACCAGCACCGGGGTGCCGCTGGGCGCGTGGCGCGGGTAGCCGTCAGCATACCCGCAGGCGACGATGCCGATGCGCATCGGCCGGTCGGCGCAGAAGGTGCAGCCGTAGCCGACGCTGTCGCCGGGCTTGAGCTCGCAGGTGCTGATGATTTCGGAGCGCAGGGTCATCACCGGCTTCAGGTCCAGCGCCTGCGCGCTGACTTCGGCAAAGGGCGAGGATCCATAAAGCATGATGCCGGGGCGCACCCAGTCAAAATGCGTGTGCGGATGGCGCAGCACCGCCGCCGAGTTGGCGAGGCTGCGCGGCAGCGCGAGGCCGGCCGCTGCACGCTCAAAGGTTTCCAGCTGCCAGTCCACACCGCTGGCGCCGTCGGCATCGGCAAAATGCGTCATCATCGTGACCTTGCCAACGGCCGGGTGCGCCTGCAGCGCGGCGCAGGCCTGCGCCACCGCGTCGGGCTTGAAGCCGAGGCGGTTCATGCCGCTGTTGATCTTGAGCAGCACATCGAGCCGCGAGCCGGCAGGCAGCCCATCCAGCAGCGCGAGCTGCGATGGATGGTGGATCACCGTCGCGAGCCGCCGCGCCGCCCCCTCGCGCGCCTCGGCGCGGTCGAAAAAGCCTTCCAGGAGCACGATGCGCTGGGCGTAACCCGCGGCGCGCAGCTTCAGCGCGGCATCAAACTCGACCACGGCAAAACCGTCGGCGCCGCGCAGCGCCGCCGCCGCGCGCAGCAGGCCGTGACCGTAGGCATTGGCCTTGACCACCGCAAATACCTTGGCGTGCGGCGCGTGGCGCTTGGCCACATCGAGGTTGTGGGCGAGCGCCGCCAGGTCGATGGTGGCGATGATCGGGCGCGGCATCGCCGCTCAGCGCGCCGCAGCCATCGCCTGCATGCGCGAGGTCGCGAACTCGATGAAGGTGGACAGCAGGCGCGAGCGGAAGCGGCCGTCGGGTGTCACCACCGAGAGGCCGCGCACCAGCGGCGGGTCGAGCGGCAGCGCGCGCAGCGTGCCGAGCCTGAGTTCCTTACTCACCGTCGCCCGCGACAGGATGGACACGCCCAGCCCGGTTTCGACCACGCCCTTGATCGCCTCGGGGCTGCCCAGCTCCATCACCACGTTCACCGCATCGGGGGCGATGCGGTTGGCCTGGAAGTACTGGTCGGCCACTTCGCGCGTGCCCGAGCCCGGCTCGCGGCTGATGAAGGGTTCGGCGGCCACCTCGGCGACGCTGGCTTTTTTTGCGGACGCCAGGCGATGCTGCGGGCTGCAGATCATCATCAGCACGTCCTCGCAGATCACCTCGGTGGCGACACCGGGCTGGGTCGAGGGCGATTCGATCAGGCCGAGGTCGAGCGCATGCTCGGCCACGCGGGTGACGATGGTCTCGGAGTTGCCCACCGTCATGTGCGCCTGCACATGCGGATACTGCGCCTTGAACTCGCCGAGGATCTGCGGCAGGTAGAACTCGGCCACCGTGGTGCTCGCCCCCAGCAGCAGCGGCCCGCTGATGGCGCCGGTGAGTTCTCCGACGCGGGTTTCCAGTTCCTCGGACAGGGCGAGGATTTTTTCGGCATAGCCCATCACCAGCTCGCCGGCGGGGGTCAGCGCGATGCGGCCATGGTTGCGCTCGAACAGGCGGGTATTGAGATGCTCCTCCAGCTGCTTGATCTGGAACGTCACCGCCGGCTGGGTCATAAACAGTTGCTCGGCCGCCTTAGTGAAGGACAGTTGCCGGGCCACGGCGTGGAAAACCTGGAGGCGGCGGTCAGCCATATTTCAATTAGGCGTTTTAATCGGGCAGCGCCCGGGGCATTAATTGGTGATATCGCCAGTTTACCGGTTCCGCCAGCCGCAAGGCGCGGTGACGCCCACGGGCGGCCGGTCACGCAGTTGACACAGCTTTGATTCCGAACTGTGGTATAAAGCCGCGGCAACAAGCTCACACAGACCACTGCAACCGAGGACACTTTTGCCCGGACCGCGAGTCGAAGGCGTCAACGCCCACCGCAACCCTCCGGACACCCCGCCGAACCCAGACCCCGCGTCCACCACGGACCGCCGCGCCGCACCTGTTGCCACGGCACGGTCTGGCTTCCACCAACGCCATCACCGAACATGACCGAAATCGCCCGCACGACCTGGCTTCAGCGCGCCAAGCGCACCGCGTGGCTGCTGCTCGTCGGCGCGGTGGTGATCTGGTCGGTCTGGCTGCTCTATACCAAGCTGCTCGCCGAAGTCTCGGCCGACCCGCTGGTCAAGGAACTGCTCGCCGGCGGCGGGATCTGGAACAGCCTGAAGGTAATCTATGCCTCGATCGCGCAGAGCGTGGTCGAAATCACCCGCCGCGAATACCTGCAGGCCGCTGCGGCGGCGGTAGTCGCCTACATTGCGCTGGCCTGGTACGACCGCATCGCGCTGATCCACCTTAACCGCCACCAGGGCATCTCCTGGGGCTACATCGCCACCTGCTCCTTCGTCACTTACGCGCTGGGCCACAACCTCGGCGCGTCGGTGCTCTCCGGCGGCCTGGTGCGGCTGCGTGCCTACTGTGCCAAGGGGCTCACCGCCGCCGAAGTCGCCGTGCTGGTCGCGCTGTGCTCCTTCACCTTCGCCTACGGCACGATGATCCTGATGGGTTTCGTGTTCGTGGTCGAGCCCGAGATTGTGCAGTCGCTGGATGCAGTGATCCCGTTTCTGGTGATGCCCGAGGACATCGTCCGACTCATTGGCGTCGGACTGCTGCTGCTGTGCGGACTGTACGTGCTGGGTTCCTGGCGCGGCTTCAAGCCGGTGCGCATCCGCAACTTCGAGATTTTCTACCCGAAGATGCCCATCGTGACGCGCCAGCTGATCGCCGCGCCGCTTGAGATCGTCGCCGCGGCGGCCATCGTTTACTTCGTGCTGCCCGATGCCGGCAACCCCGGATTCCTGATCGTGCTCGGCGCCTTCCTGCTGTCGTTTTCAGCCGGCCTGATCTCGCAGACCCCGGGCGGCATCGGCGTGATGGAGGCCGTATTCCTCGCCGTGGTCCACACCGTCCCGCCTTCAGACGTGATTGCGGCGCTGCTCATCTGGCGGCTGTTCTACCTGCTGAT
>JAJTHX010000045.1 GCA_021300125.1 Betaproteobacteria bacterium
ACAAGGCCTTTGACGACAGCGATGCCTCGCTCGCTGAAATCAATCCGCTGATCCTGACCGGCGACGGCAAGGTCATCGCGCTGGATGCCAAGATCGACTTCGACAACAACGCGCTGTTCCGCCACCCGGAGATTGTCGCCCTGCGCGACCTCGACGAGGAGGATCCGGCCGAGGTCGAGGCTTCCAGGCACGACCTGAACTACATCCAGCTCGACGGCAACATCGGCTGCCTGGTCAACGGCGCCGGACTCGCGATGGCCTCGATGGACATCATCAAGCTCTATGGCGGGGCACCCGCCAACTTCCTCGATGTCGGTGGCAGCGCCACGGCGGAGAAGGTGACCGAGGCGTTCAAGATCATGCTGCGCAACCCGCAGCTGAAGGCGATCCTGGTCAACATCTTCGGCGGCATCATGAAATGCGACGTCATTGCGCAGGGCGTGGTCGCCGCGGCCCGGCAGGTGAGCCTGAGCGTGCCGCTGGTGGTGCGCCTCGAGGGCACCAACGTCGAACTCGGCAAGAAGATCCTCGCGGATTCTGGCCTGCCGATCATTTCCGGAAACAACATGGCTGACGCCGCGCAGAAAGTCGTGGCCGCCGCCAAGGGGAAGAACTGATGTCCATCCTGATCGACAACAACACGCGGGTGATGACCCAGGGCATCACCGGCAAGACCGGCATGTTCCACACCAAGACCGGCAAGGAATACGCCAACGGCAAGAACTGCTATGTCGCCGGCGTCACCCCGAAGAAGGGTGGCCAGAGCTATGAGGGCATTCCCATTTTCAACAGCGTGCGCGAGGCAAAGGATGCCACCGGCGCCAACGTTTCGGTGATCTACGTGCCGCCGCCCTTTGCCGCCGCGGCGATCGAGGAGGCGGTCGACGCCGACCTCGACCTGGTGATCTGCATCACCGAGGGCATCCCCGTTCGCGACATGGTGCGCCTGAAGGACAAGATGCAGAAGAACGCCAGCCGCACCATCCTGATCGGGCCCAACTGCCCCGGCGTGATCACGCCCGACGAGATCAAGATCGGCATCATGCCCGGCCACATCCACAAGAAGGGGCCCATCGGCGTGGTGTCGCGCTCCGGCACGCTGACCTATGAGGCGGTCGGCCAGCTGATGGAACTCGGTCTCGGCCAGTCGTCCTGTGTCGGCATCGGCGGCGATCCGGTGAACGGCCTGAAGCACATCGACGTGATGAAGATGTTCAACGACGATCCGCAGACCGAGGCGGTAATCATGGTCGGCGAGATCGGCGGTTCGAACGAGGAAGAGTGCGCGCGCTGGGTCAAGGCCAACATGAAAAAACCGGTGGTCGGCTTCATCGCCGGTGTCACCGCGCCCCCGGGCAAGCGCATGGGCCACGCCGGCGCGATCATTTCCGGCGGCAAGGGCACGGCCGAGGAGAAGCTGGCAGTGATGGAAGAATGCGGCATCCGCACCACCAAGAATCCCGCAGAGATGGGCAAGCTGCTGAAGTCGGTGCTGAAGTAATCCCGCAGGCGCCGGCGCCGCTTTGGCGCCGGCGATCGCAAGGCCGAGGAGGAATTGATCTTGGAAGGTGGCATCCCCAAACGCGGCAAGCGGGCCCGCGGCGCCCTTAAAGGGCGCGCAGTCGACGCTGCACCGCTGGCCGAAGTACAGGCCCTGCTGGCGGCTGCGCTGCGCAAGAGCGGCACCGATCCGCGACGGCGCGACCTGCTGATCGAGAATCTGCACCTGATCCAGGACCGCTACGGCCACATTTCCGCCGCGCACATGGTGGCGCTTGCGCGCGAGATGAAACTGGCGATGACCGAGGTGTACGAGGTCGCGACCTTTTACCACCACTTTGACGTGGTCAAGGAAGGCCAGACCCCGCCGCCGGCGCTGACCGTGCGTGTCTGCGATTCGCTGTCCTGCGAGCTGTCGGGTTCGAACGAACTGATCCGGGGCCTGAAGACAGCCCTGGGCGAGGGTGTGCGCGTGATACCCGCGCCCTGTGTGGGCCGCTGCGAGCAGGCGCCGGTCGCCGTGGTCGGGCAAAACCCGGTGGCGCAGGCCAGCGTGGACAAGGTGAAGCCGCTGGTGGCCGCGAAAAAGACCCAGTGCGCGGTCGGCAAGTACCTGAATTACGCCCAGTACCGCAAGGCCGGCGGCTACGACCTCGCGATCGAGTGCCTCAAGGGCACGCGCGATGCCGAGTCGGTGATCAAGACCATGGAGAATTCCGGCCTGCGCGGACTCGGCGGCGCCGGTTTTCCGGCGGGGCGCAAGTGGCGCATCGTGCGCGGCGAAAAAGGCCCGCGGCTGATGGCGGTCAACATCGACGAGGGCGAACCGGGCACCTTCAAGGACCGTCATTACCTCGAACGCGATCCGCACCGGTTCCTCGAAGGCGTGATCGTCGCCGCCTGGGCAGTGCAGGTGTCCGAGGTCTACATCTACCTGCGCGACGAATATGCCGGCGTGCGCGCCATCCTTGAAAAAGAGATCAAGGCGCTGCAGGCCGATCCGCCGTGTCCGATCCCGCCGATCTTCCTGCGCCGCGGTGCCGGCGCCTACATCTGCGGCGAAGAGTCGGCGATGATCGAATCGATCGAGGGCAAGCGCGGCATGCCGCGGCTGCGGCCGCCTTATGTGGCACAGGTCGGCCTGTTTGGCCATCCAACCCTCGAGCACAACATGGAAACCCTGTACTGGGTGCGCGACATCATCCAGAAGGGCGCCGAGTGGTTCGCGGGCCATGGCCGCAACGGCCGCAAGGGCCTGCGTTCGTTCTCGGTGTCGGGGCGCGTCAACAAGCCCGGTGTTCACCTTGCACCGGCCGGCATCTCGGTGAAGGAACTGATCGAGGAGTATTGCGGCGGCATGCAGTCCGGCCACAGTTTCTACGGGTATCTGCCCGGCGGCGCCTCAGGCGGCATCCTGCCGGCCTCGATGGGCGACATCCCGCTTGATTTCGACACGCTCAATCCCTACGGCTGTTTCATCGGTTCGGCCGCGGTGATCGTGTTCTCCGACAAGGACTGCGCGCGCACCGCCGCACGCAACGTGATGAAGTTTTTTGTCGAGGAATCCTGCGGCCAGTGCACGCCCTGCCGCGTCGGCACAGCCAAGGCGCTGCAGCTGATGGAGTCGCCAAAGTGGAACGGCAGCCTGCTCGAGGAACTGTCCGGCGCGATGGCCGATGCCTCGATCTGCGGCCTTGGCCAGGCGGCGCCGAATCCGATCCGCACCGTGATGAAATATTTCCCCAAGGAAGTCGGCTAGCGCGGGCACTGCCCGCCGCTCCGGAGGATCTGCCATGACCGCAATGAGCAAGGACGAATTCGCCGCAATGCCGGTCGAGTTCAAGCTGAACGGCAACACGGTGGTTGCCGAGCACGGCGAGACCATCATCCAGGCCGCCAAGCGCCACGGCGTTGACATCCCCCATCTCTGCTACAAGGAAGGCCTGCGCCCCGACGGCAACTGCCGCGCCTGCGTGGTCGAGGTCAAGGGCGAGCGCGTGCTGGCAGCCTCCTGCTGCCGCAATCCGGTGGCCGGCATGGAAGTCACCACCAACAGCCCGCGCGCCGTGGCGTCGCAGAAAATGGTGCTTGAGCTGCTGCTGTCCGACATGCCGGAAGAGCGCCACACCACGCAGTCCGAACTCGACCACTGGGCGGGACGGATGCAGGTCGGCAAGCCGCGCTTCGCCAGGCGCCACCAGCCGGCGGCGGATCTGTCGCACCATGGCATCGCGGTCAACCTCGACTCCTGCATCCAGTGCACACGCTGTGTGCGCGCCTGCCGCGAGGAGCAGGTCAACGATGTGATCGGCTACGCCTTCCGCGGCGAACATTCGAAGATCGTGTTCGACCTCGATGACCCGATGGGCGATTCGACCTGTGTCGCCTGCGGTGAATGCGTGCAGGCCTGTCCCACCGGTGCGCTGATGCCGGCACGGGGCGTGGGCCTGGTCAAGCCCGACCGGCAGGTGCACTCGGTGTGTCCGTACTGCGGCGTCGGCTGCCAGCTCACCTACAACATCAAGAACAACAAGATCCTCTATGTCGACGGCCGTGACGGTCCGTCCAACCACGGCCGGCTGTGCGTGAAGGGGCGTTACGGATTCGACTACGCCCATCATCCGCAGCGCCTGACCAAGCCGCTGATCCGCAGGCCGGGTGTGCCCAAGCACGCCGATTTCACGATGGATCCGGCGAATCCGCTGGAGCATTTCCGCGAGGCGAGCTGGGAGGAGGCGCTGGAGCTGGCCGCCGGCAAGCTCAAGGCGATCCGCGACCAGCATGGCAGCAAGGCGCTCGCCGGCTTTGGTTCCGCCAAGGGCAGCAACGAGGAGGCTTACCTGTTCCAGAAGCTGGTGCGCACCGGTTTCGGTTCCAACAACGTCGACCACTGTACCCGTCTTTGCCACGCATCGAGCGTCGCCGCGCTGATGGAAGCGGTGAGTTCGGGGGCGGTGTCCAACCAGGTCAACGATGTGGCGCGCGCCGAGGTCATCTTCCTGATCGGCGCCAATCCGATCTCCAACCACCCGGTGGCCGCGACCTGGATCAAGAACGCGGTGAAGAACGGCGCCAAGCTGATCTACGCCGACCCGCGCCGCAATGAGCTCTCGCGCCACGCCACCTATTCGCTGCAGTTCAAGCCCGATACCGACGTCGCCCTGCTCAACGCGATGATGCATGTAATCGTGCATGAAGGACTCGTGGACGAAGACTTCATCAAGGCCCGCACCATCGGCTACGAGGACCTG
>JAJTHX010000339.1 GCA_021300125.1 Betaproteobacteria bacterium
GATGATCTGCGCCGCAGCAGCCGCATGCGCCTGGTCTGGCAACACTTGGGCGACGCTTTGGAGGCCTTGCTGCCTCCCCCAGAATGAGCGGTGCGGACCTCACGGCATCTGCCCGCAGAGGCCTGTTTGACGCCAGGCCTCTGCGCCATCAAGCCGAGAATGGTTCTCTCTGCAGATCGATCCAGACAATACGCTCAAGACCTTGAGGTTGGCCTTGAGCACCTACCTCATCGCGGTGGGGTCGCGCGCCGGACAAAAGTGCTGAATCTGCGAACCACCTCTGGTCGCGTGGGTAAGGCGTGAACGTTCTATCATTGCGCCCTATGCCCTCAACCCCCAGTGCAGTGGGATGGAGCCGAACCGGGTCCGGATGACCGGCACCGACTATCCTTTCACCTGTGATGGCTGGCTGTAACTGGCGATTGAGGTGGTCTGACAGGGCCACGGCGATGACAGCGCGTTGGTGGAGAGATTGTTCCGGATGCGTCAGCGCGAGCGCATTGGAGCGAGGTCCGTATTAAACCGAATGAAGCCTGACAAGCTGGGTTCAACGGCGTCGCGATGTTCTGCAATTCGGTCATGGGGCACAGTTTTACCGGGCATGCGGCACAGTTACAGCAGTCGCCTGTCACCGGTAAACTGCGAAGGCAGCGCTTCGGGAGGCTTGGGTAGTGTCCGGGAACCCGGGGGGCGATCCAGTTGCACTCGCTCGAAAAATTTGTTCAACCGTATTTTTGATCCAATGGCAATGGCGAAATCCAGCACTAAACATGTCCCGCTCAGGCTATACGGCATCAGAAACTGCGACACCGTGAAAAGGGCGCAGGCTTGGCTCGGCGTCGCCGGCATTGCCTACGATTTTCATGACTTCAAGATCGAGGGTATTGACCAGGCCAGCCTTGAACGCTGGTGCGCGGCACTGGGCTGGGAAGGGCTGATCAATCGTGCCGGCGCCACGTTTCGCAGGCTGCCCCAGCCGGACAAGGTCGATCTGGACCAGTGCCGGGCCCTTGCTTTGATGCGGGTCCAGCCGATGCTCATCCGGCGGCCGGTGATTGAGGGCAGTGAAATCCTCCTTGCCGGATTCAAGCCCGCCACCTACCGTCAGTTTTTTTTCGTATGAGGTACGAAGTGGCCGAAGCGGTCGAGATTTCGTTCATGCGCGCCGCACTCGGACTGGCCGCAGAAGCGGGCGCGAGGGGCGAAGTGCCGGTGGGGGCTGTGGTGGTGCGGGGGGGGCGAATCATCGGGCGAGGCTGGAACCAACCCCTTGGCGGCCACGACCCCAGCGCCCACGCCGAAATCATGGCCTTGCGCGCGGCCGCAGCCGCTGAAGGCAACTATCGATTGCCCGGTTGCGATCTGTATGTGACGCTGGAGCCCTGCGCCATGTGTGCTGGTGCGATCATGCACGCCCGGATTCGCCGCGTTGTTTTTGGCGCCAGTGATCTGAAAACGGGCGTCTGCGGCAGTGTGCTGGATCTGTTTTCCGAGCCCCGCCTCAATCATCATGCGACTGTGGAGGGTGGGGTACTGGCTGACGATTCCGTGCGATTGTTGCAGGATTTTTTTGCAGGCAAGCGCAATCAATCTTGAAAATCAACATTAATATATATCATCAATATCTTGATTTAATTGACAATCATGATGTGATTGAGCGCTTTGCGGTCTCTACTGCCTACAAAGGTTCAGGGCAGCAAAAAGGCAGCTTTTGTACACCCCTGGGACGCCATATCGTGCGCGCCAAGATCGGTGCCGGGAGCCCGCCAAACACCGTTTTTGTCGGCCGTCGACCCACCGGAGAAATTTACAGTGCTGAACTTGCCGCCCGTTTCCCCGGCCGCGACTGGATTCTGACCCGCATTCTGTGGCTTTCGGGCTGTGAACCCGGCTTTAACCGCTTGGGAGACGTGGACACCATGCGACGTTACATTTACATCCACGGTAGTCCGGACGGAGTGGAAATGGGTAAACCCGGCTCCATTGGCTGCATCCGGATGCGCAATGCGGACATCATCCGCATGTTTGATCTCGTACCCGCTGGAACTGTGGTCGATATTTCCTGATCAACCGGATTTGCTGCAAACCTTGCTGCACTCCCTGCTGCAGCATCACAAGGCTTGATCCGGTGCCCTTGATTTTAATTAATTTGAATAAAAACAATTAGTTAAAATCACCCTGTCATTGGATTGTGCATCGCGCCAAAATGGGCTAAATTGTGCGCTGCAAATGCGATTTTCTTCGCATAAGACCGTAAGGGCGTGTGATGCGACTTAAAGACAAGGTAGCGATCATTACCGGTGCCGGCCGGGGCATCGGTCAGGCCACGGCGCTGAAATTTGCCCATGAAGGCGCCAGGGTCATGGTCTGCGACATCAAACAGGAATGGATCGACGACACGGTGCGGCTGTGCAAGGCCGCCGGCGCCCAGGCCATCGGCCAGGTGGCCGATGTGCGGGACATGAAGTCGCGCGAAGCCATGGTCAAGCGCACCGTCGAGGAGTGGGGGCGCGTGGATGTGCTGGTCAACAATGCCGGCATCGTTGCCGATGCCCAGGTCAAGAACATGACCGAAGAGCAGTTCGACAATGTCATCGAGATCAACCTCAAGGGCGTCTACAACTGCACCAAGGCGGTGGTCAACAAGATGCTGGAGCAGCAGTCGGGCGTGATCCTTAATGCGTCTTCCATCGTCGGCCTCTACGGGAATTTCGGGCAGACCAACTATGCCGCGGCCAAGTTCGGCGTGATCGGCATGGCCAAGACCTGGGCGCGTGAACTCGGCCGCAAGGGCATCCGTTCCAACGCGGTCTGCCCCGGTTTCATCTCCACCCCGATCATCAGCACGGTTCCGGAGAAAGTGATCAGTGCGCTGGAAGACCGCGTGCCGATGGGGCGCCTGGGCAAGCCCGAGGAGATCGCCAACACCTTCGCATTCCTCGCCTCCGACGAAGCGAGCTACATCAACGGCGCGGTGATCGAGGTCAGCGGCGGTCTGACGATCTGATGCAGTAGCCGCCGCTCAGCCGGCCAGCAAAGACTCCAGTGCGGCCTGGTCGGGCTTGTGGATCACGCCTTTTTCCGTGATCAGCGCGCTGACCAATTCGGCAGGCGTGATGTCGAACACCGGATTGGCGATGCGGACTTCCTCCGGCGCCCAGCGCACATCGCGATAGCCGGCAACTTCAGCGGCACCGCGCTCCTCTATCGGGATGCCCGTGCCATCGGCCAGCGCCATGTCCAGCGTGGACAGCGGGCATGCGACGTAAAACGGAATCCCGTGGCGTTGCGCCAGCACAGCCATCATGTAAGTGCCGATCTTGTTGGCGACATCGCCGTTGGCGGCCACCCGGTCTGCGCCGACGATCACCGCATCGATACGGCGCCGCCCCATCAGGTATCCCGCGGCACTGTCGGCGATCAGCGTGACCGCTATGCCGTCCTGCCGCAGTTCCCAGGCGGTCAGCCGTGCGCCCTGCAGGAATGGCCGGGTCTCGTTGGCGATGACTTCCACCGACTTTCCGGCCTCGATTGCGGAGCGGATTACGCCCAGCGCGGTGCCATGGCCAGCGGTGGCGAGCGCGCCGGCGTTGCAATGGGTCATGACACAGGCGGTCTGCGGCAGCAGTTCGGCACCGCAAGCGCCAAGGCGGCGGTTGATGTCCACGTCCTCTGCACTGATGCGATGGGCCAGTGCGAGCAGCGAAGCGGCCCGCTCCGGACCGCCCAGTGCTGCTGTCCTGTCGACATGCTCACGCATGCGCTGCAGTGCCCAGCCGAGGTTGACGGCCGTCGGGCGGCTCTTTGCCAGCAGGGTGCAGGCCCGGTGCATGCCGTCCGCAAACTGCGGCGCCGCGGCTGTCTGCAAGCGCAGTGCGGCCAGCGCCACGCCATAGGCCGCAGCGCAGCCGATTGCCGGCGCACCGCGGACCACCAGATCGCGGATGGCTTGGGCCACGGCTTCAGCATTGTCGCACCGCAGGTACTCGCAGCGGTCGGGCAGCCAGCGCTGGTCGAGCAGTTCGATGGCGTTTGCGGTCCAGCGCAGGGTATGGAAAGTGTTCATCGATGGGCAATGATTCGGGTCAGGTGCCGGACTGTGATCTCACACGCTGTTCAAATCCGCCGTACTCGAGTTCGGCTCGGGCCATGTCGCGGGCGCTGGCGGCGCAGTAGCGGCCATGTGCCGAAGCCCGGGTCATGATGGCAATGCCGTGGCGGTAGATTTCGGCGGTTACAGCCGCGTAATGGGAATTGACGCCGAAGGCGCAGACGCCGAATGCGGGATCGACAGCGATCCGGGGCGTTGCATCCATTGAACCGGCTGCAGCGCCAAGCTCGCGCTGCAGGTAGTTGCTGTAGTCGGCTGTGTATGCCACGACATTCCCATCCAGCAGCGGCAGCCGCCGCGTGTAGATCGCGTGCTGC
>JAJTHX010000279.1 GCA_021300125.1 Betaproteobacteria bacterium
CGCTAGCCCGTTCCGATGCGCCCGCTGAGCCTGGTGCTGGCTGGACTGCTCCTGCTGATCCAGTATCCGCTGTGGCTGGGCAAGGGGGGCATCCTCAGGGTTTGGGAGATGGAACGGCAGATTGCCGTGCAAAAGGAAACCAACTCGAATCTGCACGCGCGCAATGCCGCGCTTGAAGCGGATGTGCGCGACCTCAAGCAGGGGCTTGAGGCGGTGGAGGAGCGTGCGCGCAGCGAACTGGGGATGATTCGCAAGGACGAGATCTTTTTCCAGGTGATCGAGCCGTCTTCTCGCGCTTCGGTGCCGCCAGCAGTCCAGAAATGACGACAGGATCATGACAGCGACAGTGATTGACGGCGCCGCGATGGCGAGACAGCTGCTGGCCGAACTGGGTGCCCGCGTCGAAGCCTTGCGCGCCCGGGGCTGCCAGCCGGGCCTTGCCGTGGTGCTGGTGGGAGACAACCCCGCCTCGGCCGTTTACGTGCGCAGCAAGCAGCGCGCCTGCGATGCTGCAGGCCTGCGCGGCGACAATATCAGCCTACCGGCCGAAGTGTCCCAGGCCGACGTCCTGGCGCTGATCGACCACCTCAATGCCGATCCCACGGTGCACGGCATCCTGGTGCAATTGCCGCTGCCGGACCACATCGACGCCGCCGCCGTGCTGCAGCACATTGCCTTTGCCAAGGATGTGGACGGCTTCAACTGGCGGAACCTTGGCGCGCTGGTGGATGGCCATCCGGCGCTCGCGCCCTGCACCCCCTCAGGCAGCATGCTCTTGCTGGAGCGTTCGGGCGTGCCGATCGCTGGAAAGCGCGCAGTCGTGTTGGGACGCAGCAGCATAGTCGGCAAGCCGGCGGCGCTGATGCTGCTCGAGCGCCATGCCACCGTCACCATCTGCCATTCGCGCACCCCGGACCTGGCCGCGCTTGCCAAGGAGGCCGACATCCTGATCTGTGCCGTTGGCCGGCCGCGCATGGTCACGGCCGACATGGTCAAGCCCGGTGCCGCAGTAATCGATGTCGGCATCAACCGCCTGCCGGACGGCAAGCTCTGCGGCGATGTCGACTACGACGCGGTTGCGGCCATCGCGGGCTGGATCACACCGGTGCCCGGCGGGGTGGGGCCGATGACGGTGGCGGTGGTCGTCAGCAACGCCGTGGCCGCCGCCGAGAAATCGCTGCTGACAGCCTGAAGGCACAATCGCGCCGGCGATGCACCGCTACGGTGCAAACCTTCGGTTTTAGTGCGCCCGGGTAATACTTAACTATTTGATTTAAATAGATGTTTTTCCCAGGGTCATTGGCATGGCTCCTGCATATGCCACGGAAAGCCGAAAGCCCTGAACATGGATCGCGTGATTCCCGGCAGTGCCGGCGACAACCGCCGAATCACCCTGCACCAGCAGGTATTCGACGCCTTGCGCGAGCGCATTCTCGCGGGTGACTACACGCCACACCAGCAGCTGCCCAGCGAATCCTGTCTGATGCGCGATTTCGGCGTGAGCCGGGTCACCGTGCGCCAGGCCTTGAAGGATCTCGGTAATGAAGGCCTGATCTACAGCCAGCAGGGCAAGGGATCCTTCGTCAGCGCGCCGCGTGCGACCTACAACCTGAGCGCGCTGCTCGGTTTCCATGAAGCCATGCAGGGCAAGCCCTTTGTCGCGACTTCGCGGGTGCTGGCCACCCGCGTCCTGCCGGCCTCAAGGCCGGTGGCACAGGCCCTGAACCTGCGCAAAACAGATCCGGTGTTCGAAGTGCGGCGGGTGCGCTGTCTCAATGCGCGCCCGGTTTCCGTCGAGGTGAGCTACTTCCCGGGCGACATCGGTGAACGGTTTCGCGGGGAGGATCTCAGCCAGGACATCTTTCCGATGCTGGAGCGGCGTGGAGTCGGGCTGGGCCGTTCCCGCCTCTGGATCGAGGCGCGGCCATGCCCGCCGGACATTGCCGCCGATCTCGAACTGGCGCCGGGCCTGCCGATCCTGCAGCTGACACGCCTGACCTTCAGCGCGCTCGAACGGCCGGTCGATTATGAGCATCTCTATTGCCGCGGAGATGCCTACCAATACAAGGTCGAGCTGCGCCGCCATCCGTATTGACGCGCCAAAGCGGTGCGGCGGCGGGGGCCGCGCACCCGTGCGGCGCAGGCCAGTTAATACAAGTTGAAGGTTCCCGGCGAGGTCATGGCCGGCAAGGTCCTGGCGTGGGCGTGCGCTTGTATCGTGGCACGACGGTTGCTCTTACTGCCCTGACAGCGCGAGCGTCCGCAACGGCGGGCCCGCTGCCCCAACTGCCGAGCGGAGAGACGATGAACATACCTGAACCCCTGACGATGGAAACCGACGTGCTGGTGGTCGGTGGCGGCACTGCGGGCCCGATGGCCGCGGTGAAGGCCAAGGAAAAGAATCCCAAGCTTCGCGTGATGCTGCTGGAAAAAGCCAACGTCAAGCGCAGCGGCGCGATCTCGATGGGCATGGACGGCCTCAACAATGCCGTGCTGCCCGGACATGCCACCCCCGAACAGTACACCAAGGAGATTACGGTCGCCAACGACGGCATCGTCAACCAGAAGACGGTCTATGCCTACGCCACCAACAGCGAGCGCACCATCAACGAGCTCGACCGCTGGGGGGTCAAATTCGAGAAAGATGAAACCGGCGACTATGCCGTGCGCAAGGTGCACCACATCGGCACCTATGTGTTGCCGATGCCCGAGGGGCA
>JAJTHX010000189.1 GCA_021300125.1 Betaproteobacteria bacterium
GGCACCAGCCTGGAATTCCCAGCAGAGGCAGCGGCGACAGGTCCCGGGTCGAAGCCATCGCCAGCGGATCGGCAATACGCTGCGCCAGTTCGGCGTCCAGCGCCGCGAGCAGCGCAGTCTCCTCCAGCGCCAGCACCTCCGGCTGCACGGCCCAGAGCAGCGCATGGCCAGTGATCCCGCGATACGGCGTCAGCGCCTTCTCGCACAGGGCATGGCCGAAAGGCAGTACGCGCAAACCGGCCAGGCAATCCAAGCGGCGCCCGCAAAAAAGGGCCCTCCACTCGAAGTTGCTGACGAGCTCCAGCAGTTGCAGGTCGTGGGCCAGCACCACCACCCCGCTCTCGTCGAACAAGGTCAGTGTGTCACGCACCGCACCACGAGTTCCGCAGACCGCATCGCTCCAGGCCGCGCAATGGCGCGCGTTAAGCGCCGCCTTGGCTCGCGGAAACATAAACCAGACCATCAGGTTGAACCAGTCATGCCAATTGCGTTCGCGGTACTCAAGTTCGCCGCTCTGGTACAGGCGCAGTTCAAAGGGTTGCGGGCCGCCGGGTTCGACCAGCCGCAGCGGCCTGCCAGAGACCACACACAGGCCGGCGGCATCGATGCGAGGCTGAAGTGCCTCTCGCCCGGGCCATTCGACATCGTTGCCAGCATGACAGCGCAATGGCGTCAGCAAAGGCAGGCGCTCAGACACATTCGGAATCCAGTGCATATCTGATAGTGTACCCCGTCGACGGATTCATGATGGCGGTTACAATTCCATATTGGAATGCAAAATTTTCTCCAATCTTCTGAGCGATGAACGACAACACCGCCTTTCGAATCACCGACAAGGGCCGCAGCGAAATTGCCGCCAAGCCCGGCCTGCTCAAGCCGGGGCTGAAGGGCCTGCTCGCCGCGGTCGGCAGTGGCGCCACCGCGCTGAGCCTGCGCCAGAAATTCCCCAATGCCGGTGACATCACCACAGCCCTGAAAAAGCTTGCCCGCGACGGTTATCTCGAGACCACCCCGAAAGCGCCCCCGACCAGGCCGGCACAGGCACAGGCAGCATCCCCCGGCGGGCTTGACATGTCGGGGCTGTTCGCCGAATTGCCCGGGGAGCCCCCCGCTCGGCAGCACCATCAAGCCGAGGATATGACCTCCGCTACACGCCAGCTCAAGGCCGGCTACCAGATCAGCATCGTCAACCGCCCCGGCAAACCATTGCCGGCGCGAGGCGGCGGCAATCACACCGTGCTGCTGATCGACGGCCACAAAAACGAGGCGCTGGAAGCCGCGCAAGTTCTGATGCAGGCCGGTTTCGATGTCCGCAGCGCAGCGACGAAGGCGGAAATCGTCCAGACCCTGGGCCAGCCGCCGACGCCCGACCTGATCGTGATGGATGTCGATCTGCCTGACGCCGTTGGTCTTGACCTGCTATGCAAGCTGCATGACCATCCAGAGCTGAAAAGCACGCCAATTCTGGTTGTTACCGCCCGCGCCCAGCGCGAGGATGTGGTGGCTGCGCTGGCCTATGGCGCCTCCGGTTATCTCAACAAGCCGGTCAAGACTGCAATCCTGCTGCGGCACGTCCGCGACGCACTCGGACTTGCCTGATATCAGGAGGGTCCGCGCGACTCGGGATCGGGATACAGCCTTTCAGCTTTCGAGCAGCCTGCGGATCTGGGGCAGGGCAAGTTCAGCCGCTGCGCACCCTTCCTCGATCGACTCTGCAGCCCGGTGATAATCAAGCGAACCGAGCGAACCGAGCTGAGGCAATACCAGCGCGTCTGCGGGCTCACCGGCAAGCCGGCTGCGCGTGATCCGCACCTGCATGATGTTAAGGCTTTCGGCGAGCACTTCGATCATGCCCGGATCACGCCTCTGTCCGGGGCTGCACACATGGCGTCCAGCGGCGCTGGATCCGAGATCGACACCAATCACGAAATCGGCACCCATCGCGCGGCACAGCGACACCGGCACCGGATTCACCAGCGCGCCGTCCACCAGCAGCCGGCCATCGCGCTCCACCGGTGTAAACAGTCCCGGCAGCGCAATGGATGCGCGAACCGCGTCAGCGGCACGCCCCTCGCGCAGCCACACTTCGCGGCCACTGCGCAAGTCGGTCGCCACGGCCGCAAAAGGCAGTGCAAGCGCCTCGATCGGACGATCCAGCAACTGGCCCTCAAGATAGCTGATGAGCTTGGCGCCCTTGAGCATGCCGCCATTGAAACTGAAATCGAAAAAGCCCAGCACCCTGCGCCAGGTCAGGCCGAGCGCCCAGTCTTCCAGCGCGTCAAGGCTGTCGTTGGCATACACCGCACCGACCAAAGCACCGATCGAAGTACCGCAGACGATGCCCGGACGGATGCCCGCCTTGGCCAGCGTGCGCAGCACGCCGATGTGCGCCCAGCCTCGCGCCGATCCGGCGCCCAGTGCAATACCGATGGTCAGTGGGGATGGCATAAAATTATCAATTAAAATAATTACTTATGATGATATGCAACAGTGCTCGCGAGAAACTCGGCCACCGCCGCCGCCCACTCCTGCCGCGCGAACAGGAACGCGTCATTGTGGTCCCCCGCGAGCCTCAGCAGCAAACGTGGCCCCCGCACTTCTGCATGGAGGCGTTCGCCATGCGCATAGGGCACCAGCCGGTCACCGGGACTGTGCGCAACCAGCACCGGACCGCGATAGGCACGCACACCCGCCAGCGTGTCGTAACGATAGCGACTGACCAGGCGCACCGGCAGCCAGGGATAGAGTTCCGCACCGAGGTCATTCAGCGCGGTGAAAGTCGAGGTGAGGATCAATACCCCCGGCTGCACCTGTGATGCCAGCTGCGCGGCCACCGCGCCACCCAGCGACTCTCCCAGCAGCAGCACCTGCGGCGGCGCGAATCCGCGCGCCATGAGCCACTGCCACGCGGCAAGCGCATCGGCCTGCGTGCCCGCCTCCCCGGGCCGGCCGCTGCTCGCACCGTAACCGCGATAGTCGAACAGCAGCACCGAAAAGCCCAGGCGGTGCAGCGGCTGCAGATAATCCAGCCGGTGCGTGATGTTGCCCGCATTGCCGTTGAGGACCAGTGCAGCGCGAATGGCGCCGCGCGCCGGCACCCACCATGCCGCCAGTGTTTCGCCATCTGCGGTTTTCAGACACACATCCTCGAAGGCCAGTCCCATCTGCCCCGGTGTCGACGGCGGCATGCGGTAGGTGCTCGGGTGATAGACCAGACTGTCCTGGGTCCACCACATCCAGCC
>JAJTHX010000359.1 GCA_021300125.1 Betaproteobacteria bacterium
CGGGGGCGCGCCGGTCAACATGGTCAACCCGGAAGTGCTGACGCGGCGCGCGCCCTGATCCGGGCGCGGTGCCGCCATCATTGAGGAGGAGCGATGTCCACACCCCTAACCAGTCGTCTGGCCGCGGTATTCTGCGGCTGCCTGATCGCCGGCCATGCGGCCGCGCAGGCTGGTGCTGCCGCCAACTATCCGAACAAGCCGGTGCGCTGGATCGTGCCGTTCACCCCGGGCGCTTCCAACGACATCACGGCGCGGCTGTTCGCGCAGAAAATGTCCGAAGTCACCGGCCAGCAGTTCGTCATCGACAACCGTCCGGGCGCCGGCGGCTCCATCGGCGCGCAGCTGGCCGCGGAGGCCGTGCCCGACGGGCATACGCTGCTGCATGCCAATCCCGGGCCCAGCGTCAACAACATCGTGATGCGGCGCAAGTCGTCCTACCAGCTGCGGGATTTCGCGCCGGTGTTCTACATCGGCTATACGCCGCTGCTGATTCTCACCGAGCCGAAGTTTCCCGCGGCCAACGCCAGGGAACTGGTGAGCTGGGCGAGGGCGAACCCCGGCAAGCTGACCTGGGCCTCCTCGGGCAACGGCAGCAGCCTGCACATCGGTCTCGCGCTGTTTGGTGCCGCAACCGGCCTCGACATCGTGCATGTGCCGTTCAAGGGCACGGCTCCCGCGCTGACGGACGTGATGAGCGGACGCGTCAATGTGATGCATACCACCGTGGTCAGTGCCGAGTCCCAGATCAAGGCCGGGCGCGTCAAGGTGCTCGCCGTTGCCGCGCCGACGAGGCAGGCGGTGCTGCCCAACGTACCCACCCTGCTGGAGGAGGGCATCAAGAATGCCGAGGCGACGGTGTGGTTCGGCGTGCAGGTCGCGGCCCGGGTGCCGCGGCCGATCATCCAGAAGCTCAATGCCGACATGAACCGGATCCTCGCCATGCCGGATGTGCAGGCGCGCCTCGACCAGCTCGGGCTGGTCAAGGCCGGTGGCACGCCGGAAGAGTTCGGCAGCTTTATCCGCAACGAGGCCGAGAAACTCGCGATGCTGATCAAGACCGGCCGTGTGGAGATGATGGACTGAGGGCAGGCCGCCTTGGCGCGCGCTGCACCACAACAGCGCAGTGTCGTGCACGCTCTCGGAGCATCTCAGGGCATTGCCGGAAGCCTGCGTAAGGCCGATGTAAGCCCCCGTGCCTAGACTGCGCCCGCTGGGTAATCGGTGGTTCTGTTTTCTGCGTGGTGAAAACGCGGTTGACGATGGGGAAAGGACGGGGAAAGCCCTTTGTGCGGCGCACAATCCAGGCAAGAAAAATGCTTTGTTCACACAAGGGCTTCGTGTAGAGTTCCGTTCCGGCGAAATACCGCAGTGAAAACAGGGGTCCACTAGAAACCTTTCGCGCCGGCCTTGCTTCCTGCCGGCAGCGAAATACCCAAATGCCGCGCACAACCCGCACTGGCGCGCGGCTACGTACTTCCAAGCATTCTTGTTTTGTCTCATCAGGAGGGTGTTCAGTTGAAAATCAAAAGCCAAACCGACCTCTGGTCGGGCATCATGTTCATCGGCTTCGGATTGCTCGCGATCTGGATTTCGCGTGACTATCCGTTCGGTACTGCCGCTCGTATGGGGCCCGGATTCTTTCCGACCTGGATCGGCATCATCATGGCCGGCCTGGGTGTCGCCATCGCGCTGACCAGCCTCAAGTCCGAAGAAGACAAGATCGGCAAATGGGCCTGGCGGCCGATGATCCTGATGAGCGCGGGTTTCGTCCTGTTCGGCTGGGGCATTGACCATATCGGCTTCATTCCCTCAGTCATTGGCCTGTGCATCATCGGCGCGGCTTCCGGCACCCAGTTCAAGTGGAAGGAAGTGATTCCGCTGGCAATCGGCCTGATGATCGGCTGCTGGGCTTTGTTCATCAAGGGCCTTGAACTGCCCTTCCCGCTGTTCTGGTGGAGATAACAACATGGAAGAACTGATCTCAAACCTCTCGCTCGGGTTCCAGACCGCGGTTTCGCTGCAGAACCTGATGTACTGCTTCATCGGCGTGTTTGTCGGCACGCTGGTGGGCGTGCTGCCCGGGATCGGCCCGCTGGCCGCAATCGCGATGCTGCTGCCGGCGACCTTCAACCTGCCGCCGGTCGGCGCGCTGATCATGCTGGCCGGCATCTACTACGGCACCCAGTATGGTGGCTCGACCACCGCGATCCTGGTCAACCTGCCCGGTGAGTCCGCCTCGGTCGTGACCTGCATGGACGGCCACCAGATGGCGAAAAACGGCCGCGCCGGTCCGGCGCTGGCGATTGCCGCCGTGGGTTCCTTCTTCGCCGGCACCGTCGGTACCATCCTGATCGCGCTGTTTGGCCCGCCCCTGGCCGAGGTCGCGCTGAAATTCGGTGCGCCTGAATACTTCTCGCTGATGACCATGGGCCTGATCGCTTCGGCGGTGCTGGCCAGCGGCTCGATGCTGAAGGCGATCGCGATGATCTTCCTCGGCCTCATCTTCGGCATCGTCGGCACCGACGTGAATTCGGGCATGTCCCGCTTCACCTTCGGCGCTTCCGGCCTCGCCGACGGCCTGAGCTTCGTGGTGGTGGCGATGGGCCTGTTCGGTTTCGGCGAGATCCTGTCGAACCTGGAGAAGGGCGAAGAGGCGAGCAGCCGCGAACTGCTCAATGCCAAGCTGACCCACCTCTATCCCACCTGGGAAGACATCAAGCTGTCCACCGGCTCGATCCTGCGCGGCACCGCAATCGGCGCGTTCTTCGGCACGCTGCCGGGCGCGGGTCCGACGATCAGCGCGTTCTCGGCCTATGCCCTGGAAAAGAAGGTCGCAAAAAATCCCGAGCAGTTCGGCAAGGGCGCGATCCAGGGCGTGGCTGGTCCGGAATCGGCGAACAACGCCGCTGCCCAGTGCGCGTTCATCCCGACCCTGACGCTGGGTATTCCCGGCTCGGGCACGATGGCGCTGATGCTGGGTGCGCTGACCATCCAGGGCATTGCCCCCGGTCCGCAGGTGATGACCCAGCGTCCCGAGCTGTTCTGGGGCCTGATCGCGAGCATGTGGATCGGCAACGCGATGCTGGTGATCCTGAACCTGCCGCTGGTCGGCCTGTGGGTGAAGCTGCTCCGCGTGCCGTATCGCCTGCTGTTCCCCGCGATCCTGACCTTCATGGCGATCGGCGTCTACAGCGTCAACAACCTCGACCTCGACATCTACCTGACGGTGTTCTTCGGTCTGATGGGTTACATTTTCCTGAAGCTGAAGTGCGAGCCGGCGCCGCTGATTCTCGCCTTCGTGCTCGGACCGCTGATGGAGGAAAACCTGCGCCGGGCGCTGCTGATCTCGCGTGGCGATCCGCTGGTGTTCTTCACCCGCCCGATCAGCGCGACTTTCCTGATCCTGACCATCCTGCTGCTGATCGTGATGATCCTGCCGGCGGTGCGCAAGAAGCGGGAAGTGGCCTACCAGGAACCGCCCGCAGCCTGATCGTTCCAGTCGTTTTTGCACACAGCACGCGGCTTGCGCCGCGTGCTTTTTTTTACCGAAGGAAAACCCATGACAACAATCCATAACCCGTCCAACCCCCGGTCATGGCTGGCCGCTGCCGCCGGCCTGATCATGGCCGCTGTTCCGCTGGCCGGTGCCGCGCAGCCGCAGGCCTATCCCAACAAGCCGATCCGCCTGATCGTGGCCTTCCCCGCGGGTGGCTCCACCGACATCATTGCGCGCCTGGTCGGCCAGCGCCTCGGCGAGCGCCTGGGCCAGCAGGTGATCGTGGACAACCGCGGTGGTGCCGGCGGCACGATCGGCACCGAGATCGCGGCGCGCGCCACCCCTGACGGCTATACCCTCACCATGGGCACCACCAGCACCCATGTCATCGCGCCGGCGGCCTACACTACAGTCAAATATGATCCGGTCAAGGATTTCGAGCCGATCACCCTGGTGGCATCCACCCCGTACCTGCTGGTGCTGCATCCCGGCGTGAAGGCCAACAACCTGAAGGAATTCATCGCGCTGGCCAAATCACAGCCGGGCAAGCTCAACTACGCCTCGGCTGGCACGGGTTCCACCACCCATCTGGCGATGGAAATGCTTAACCGGGCCGCCGGCATGGACATCGTGCACATTCCCTTCGGGGGCAATGGCCCGGCGGGTACCGCCGTGCTGGGTGGCCAGGTGCAGGCGCTGTTCGGCAGCATGCCGGCGGTGCTGCCGCATGCCCAGGCCGGCCGCATGCGGCCGATTGCGGTGGGCACCCTGAAGCGCTCGCCGGCCCTGCCCAATGTGCCGACGGTTGCCGAATCGGGCTTCCCGGGTTTCGAGGTTTCGCTGTGGCTGGGCTTTTTC
>JAJTHX010000020.1 GCA_021300125.1 Betaproteobacteria bacterium
AAATCGGTCCGATCGCCAAGCCTAAGGACATCCGCTTCGGCGACAACCTGCCCAAAACGCGCTCGGGCAAGATCATGCGCCGGCTGCTGCGCTCGATCGCCAAGGGCGAGGACATCCAGCAGGACACCTCGACCCTGGAGAACCCGGCGATCCTTGAGCAGCTGAAACAGAGCCAGTGACCGCGCTGCCGCCACCGCGACGATGCGTCCGACTCTGAAGGGACAGCGCCTGGCGGCGCTGTTCCTGCTGGGCTGCCTGCTGTTCAATTACCCTTTGCTGTCGCTGTTCGCGGGCTATACCCGGATCTGGGGCATACCGCTGCTTTACGTCTACCTGTTCCTCGCCTGGGGCCTGCTGATCGCCGCGATGGCGCTGATGGTAGAGCGCAAGGATCCGTGACCGGAACCGGCCCAGACACTGCACGGCGGCAAAGGTCGCGTCGCCGGCATCAACCCTGTCGCGTCCTTGGCGTGAAATGATGCTGACCGGCGGCCTCATCGTCGTCATTTCCTTCGCCTATGTCGGCCTGCTGTTCGCGATCGCCTATTACGGCGACAAGCGCGCCGACACCGGACGCAGCCTGATCGCCAATCCCTGGATCTATACGCTGTCGCTGGCGGTGTACTGCACCTCCTGGACTTTTTACGGCAGCGTCGGCCGCGCCGCAACCAGCGGCGTCGGTTTCCTGCCGATCTACCTCGGCCCCACGCTGATGGCCGCGCTGTGGTGGTATGTACTGCTGAAGATGCTGCGCATCAGCAAGGCACACCGCATCACATCGATCGCCGACTTCATCGGCTCTCGCTACGGCAAGAGCCACCTGCTCGGCGGTCTTGTCACGGTGATCGCGGTACTGGGCATCGTGCCCTACATCGCGCTGCAGCTGAAGGCGATCTCGGCCAGCTTCTCGGTGATCCTTCAGTATCCGAATGCGCTGGTGACCTCGGCCCCTGAATCGCTGCCCTTCCTGCAGGACAACACCTTTTTCATCGCGATGCTGCTGGCGGCCTTCACCATCCTCTTCGGTACCCGCCACCTCGATGCCAGCGAGCGCCATGAGGGCTTGGTCGCGGCCATTGCTTTTGAGTCCATAGTCAAGCTCGTGGCCTTCATTGCGGTGGGCGTGTTCGTTACCTTCGGCATGTACGACGGCTTCGGCGACCTGTTCGGCAAGGCCGCGCAGATCCCGGAACTCAACGCGCTGCTGGTACAGGGTGGCGCCGCCGGCAACTATGCCACCTGGGCCTCGCTCACGGTGCTGTCGATGCTGGCGATCATCCTGCTGCCGCGGCAGTTCCAGGTGGCGGTGGTGGAAAATGTGGACGAACGTCATCTGAACAAGGCGGTGTGGCTGTTCCCGCTTTATCTGTTCGCGATCAACATCTTCGTGCTGCCGATCGCGCTGGGCGGGCTGATGCACTTCCCCGCCGGCAGCGTGGATGCCGACACCTTCGTGCTCACGCTGCCGCTGTCGGAACAGAAGACGCTGCTCACCCTGCTCGCCTTCATCGGCGGCCTCTCCGCGGCGACCGGCATGGTCATCGTCGAGACCATTGCGCTTTCGACCATGGTCTGCAACGACCTGGTGATGCCGATCCTGCTGCGCTGGAAATTCCTGCGCCTGACCGAACGCAGCGACCTCTCGCGCCTGCTGATCGCCATCCGCCGCAGCGCGATCGTGGTCGTCCTCGCGTTGGGCTATGTGTATTTCTATCTCGCCGGCGAGGCTTACGCCCTGGTGTCGATCGGCCTGATCTCGTTCACCGCAGTGGCGCAGTTCGCGCCGGCGCTGCTGGGCGGCCTGTTCTGGAAGGGCGGCACCCGTCTCGGCGCACTCGCCGGCCTCAGCGCCGGTTTCCTGGTCTGGCTGTACTCCCTGCTGCTGCCCTCCTTCGCCAAATCGGGATGGCTGCCGATCACCTTCCTCACCGACGGCATCCTCGGCATCGACCTGCTCAAGCCGCAGCAGCTGTTCGGACTCACCGGGCTTGAAGACATTTCGCACTGCCTGTTCTGGAGCATGCTGGCCAACATCGGCCTCTATGTCGCGGTGTCGCTGTGGCGCCAGCCCACGGCGGCAGAGCACAGTCAGGCCAACCTGTTCGTCGACGTTCAGCGCCATGTTGCCGCGGGCAGCGGCCCGCGCTTCTGGCGCGGCAGCGCGACGGTCGCGGACCTGCAGACCCTGCTGGGTCGCTTCATCGGCCCGCAACGCGCAGCCGAGTCAATGGCCGCCTACGCGCGCAGCCAGGGCATGTCCGGCACCGGGCAGCTCACCGCAAACGCGATGCTGGTCCATTACGTCGAATCGCAGATTGCGGGCGCAATCGGCAACGCCTCGGCACGCGACATGGTGGCCTCGGTGGTCGACGAAGAGCCGCTGGCACTGGACGAGGTGATGGCGATCATCGACGAGGCATCGCAGGCCCTGGCCTACAGCCGCCAGCTTGAGCAGAAGTCGCTGGAACTCGAGGCCGCAACCCAGGAGTTGCGCGAAGCCAACCGGCGGCTGCAGGAACTCGACCGCCTCAAGGACGACTTCATCTCCACCGTGACTCACGAACTGCGCACGCCGCTGACCTCGATCCGC
>JAJTHX010000353.1 GCA_021300125.1 Betaproteobacteria bacterium
ACCTGCCCGACACGCCGTTTCCGATGCGCGGCGATCTGGCCAAACGCGAACCGAAGATGCTCGAGCAGTGGCGCGAGCGGCGGTACTACCAGCGCATCCGCGAGGCCAAACAGGGCCGCAAGCGTTTCGTGCTGCACGACGGCCCGCCGTACGCCAACGGCGACATCCACATCGGCCATGCCGTCAACAAGATCCTGAAGGACATCATCGTCAAGTCGAAGTCGCTGTCGGGTTTTGATGCGCCGTACGTGCCGGGCTGGGACTGCCACGGCATGCCGATCGAAGTGCAGATCGAGAAGCAGCACGGCAAGCACCTGCCCACCGCGCAAACGCAGAAGCTGTGCCGCGCCTACGCCACCGAGCAGGTGGAGCGCCAGAAAAAGGATTTCCAGCGCCTCGGCGTGCTCGGCGACTGGGACCGGCCGTACTTGACCATGGCCTGCCGCAACGAGGCCGACGAGATCCGCGCGCTGGGCAAGCTGCTGGAAAAGGGTTACGTCTATCGCGGGCTGAAGCCGGTGAACTGGTGTTTCGACTGCGGCTCGGCGCTGGCCGAGGCGGAAGTCGAATACGAGGATCGCAAGGACCCGGCGGTCGATGTCGGATTTCCGTTTGCCGAGCCGGAGAAAGTGGCGAAGGCCTTCGGTCTGCCGGCGCTGCCGGACAAGCCCGGCTTTGCGGTGATCTGGACCACGACGCCGTGGACGCTGCCGGCGAACCAGGCGCTGAATGCGCATCCCGAATTCACCTACCACCTGGTCGACACCGAAAAGGGACTGCTGATCCTGGCCGCTGACCTGCAGGCGGCCTGCCTGGAGCGTTATGGCCTGAGCGGCAGCACACTGGCCTCGTGCAAGGGCGCCGCGCTGGAGCTCGTCAAATTCCGTCATCCCTTCTACGACCGCCTGTCGCCGGTGTATCTGGCGGACTATGTGACGCTGGAAGCCGGTACCGGCATGGTTCACGCCGCGCCCGCCTATGGCGTGGAGGACTTCCATTCCTGCCGCCAGCACGGACTGAAGGACGATGAAATCCTGAAGCCGGTGCAGGGTGACGGCAAATACGCCGCCTCGCTGCCGCTGTTCGGCGGCTTGATGATCTGGAAAGCCAATCCGCTGATCATTGCCCACCTCGAAGAGCAGGGTGTGCTCTTCGCGAACCGCAGCGATCTGCACAGCACCATGCACTGCTGGCGGCACAAGACGCCGATCATCCTGCGCGCGACCACGCAGTGGTTCGCGGGGATGGAGGCTGTGCCGGGCTACAACGGCGTGAAGCCGAAGGAAACACTGCGCAGCACCGCGTTGCGAGCCGTCGAGGCGACGCGGTTCTTCCCGGCCTGGGGCCAGGCGCGGCTGCACGCAATGATCGCCAACCGCCCGGACTGGACGCTGTCGCGGCAGCGTCAGTGGGGCGTGCCGATGCCGTTTTTCGTGCACAGGGAAACCGGCGCGCTGCATCCGCGCACGCCGGAACTGCTCGAGCAGGTGGCGCAGCGCGTCGAGCAGCAGGGGATCGAGGCCTGGCAGGCACTCGACCCGGCGGAGCTGCTCGGTGCCGAGGCTGCGCAGTATGAAAAAATCAAGGACACGCTCGACGTCTGGTTCGATTCCGGCACCACCCACCTGACGGTGCTGCGCGGCTCGCACGCCGCAGACAGCGCCTTCCCCGCGGATCTCTACCTCGAAGGCTCCGACCAGCACCGCGGCTGGTTTCATTCCTCGCTGCTCACCGGCTGCATGACCGACGGCCGCGCGCCGTATCAGGCGCTGCTCACCCACGGCTTTGTCGTCGACGGCCAGGGCAAGAAGATGAGCAAGTCCAAGGGCAACGTCATCGTGCCGCAGCAGGTGATGGACGAGCTCGGCGCCGACATCCTGCGCCTATGGGTGGCCAGCACGGACTATTCCGGCGAGCTGTCGATCTCCAAGGAGATCCTCAAGCGTGTGGTCGAGTCGTACCGGCGCATCCGCAACACGCTGCGCTTCCTGCTGGCCAATGTGAATGATTTTGATCCGGCGAAGCAGGCGCTGCCGTTGGAGCAGTGGCTGGAGATTGACCGCTACGCGCTGGAGCTGACGCGCGCCCTGCAGCAGCGCGCGGCGGCGGGTTACGAGCGTTACGAATTCCACAGTGTCGTCAAGGAACTGACGGCCTTCTGCTCCGAGGACCTCGGCGCGTTTTACCTCGACATCCTCAAGGACCGGCTCTACACCGCCGGTGCAGATTCGCCGGCGCGGCGCTCGGCGCAGAGCGCGCTCTGGCACATCACCGCGACGCTGGTGAAGCTGCTCGCGCCGGTGCTCAGCTTCACGGCCGAGGAAGCGTGGCAGGTGTTTCGCGGGGACAACGGCGGCAGCCTGTTTGAAGAGGACTGGCATGCCCTGCCGCCACGGACCCTGCTCCCGGACGCGCAGGATGCCTGGAAGGCCGTGCGCGACATCCGCAACGAGGTCAACAAGCGTATCGAGGACCAGCGCGCGCAGGGCGCGGTGGGCTCCTCCCTGCAGGCCGAGATCGAAATCGCGGTGCCGGACCCGGTGTCGTTCGGCGCGCTGCAGCGCCTGGGCGATGACCTGCGGTTTGTCATGATCACCTCCAGTGCCGGCGTCGTTCAAGCGCCCGGCGACGGTGTCCGCGTCACGGTGCGGCCCAGCACGCACGCCAAATGCGAGCGCTGCTGGCACTACCGCGCCGATGTCGGCCATGACCCGCAGCATCCCGAACTCTGCGGCCGCTGCACCTCCAACCTGTTCGGTGCCGGTGAAGCGCGGAGCTTTGCATGATGTGGCGCTGGCTGCTTCTGTCCGCCGTCGTGGTCGTGATCGACCAGTGGACCAAGCATGAAGCGGTGGCGGCACTTGCCGGCCGGCCGCCGCTGGAAGTGACGGCTTTTTTCAACCTGGTGCTGGTCTACAACACCGGCGCAGCCTTCAGTTTCCTCGCCGGTGCGGGCGGCTGGCAGCGCGAATTTTTCATCGGCATCGCGCTGGTCGCTTCGGTCTGGATCATCTGGCTCCTGCATCGGCATCCGCGGCAGACGCTGTTTTGCGCCTCGCTGGCGCTGGTATTGGGCGGGGCCATCGGCAACGTCATTGATCGCGTGCTGCTGGGTGCGGTGGTGGATTTCCTCGATTTCCATGCCGCGGGCTGGCACTGGCCGGCGTTCAATGTCGCCGACTCTGCAATCACCTGCGGCGCCGCGCTGCTGATCTGGGACGGCCTGCGGCCGCAAGCCAAAGCGGCTCCAGA
This sequence comes from Betaproteobacteria bacterium, assembly GCA_021300125.1. Lineage (GTDB taxonomy): Bacteria > Pseudomonadota > Gammaproteobacteria > Burkholderiales > SG8-41. The sequence goes on from JAJTHX010000353.1 coordinate 3,253, forward strand.
ACGGTCATAAGTATTTGATTTTATTGATATAATTTTTCAACGCCCGATGTCCGGCATTTACCCCAGGCTATAATCCGCGCCATGCAAGTCCTGCTCGCCAATCCCCGTGGTTTCTGCGCCGGCGTCGATCGCGCGATCGAGATCGTCGAGCGCGCGCTCGCACTCCACGGCGCGCCGATCTACGTGCGCCACGAAGTCGTGCACAACAGCTTTGTCGTCAACGACCTGCGCGGCAAGGGCGCGGTGTTTGTCGAGACACTGGACGAAGTGCCCGCCGGCAGCACGCTGATTTTCAGTGCCCACGGTGTATCGCAGGAAGTGCGCCGCGAAGCCGAGGCCCGCGGGCTCAAGGTGTTTGATGCGACCTGCCCGCTGGTGACCAAGGTGCATGTCGAGGTGGCGAAGATGCGCGAGCAGGGCCGTGAGATCGTGATGATCGGCCACCGCGGCCATCCCGAGGTGGAGGGCACCATGGGCCAGAGCGAGGGCGGCATGTATCTGGTCGAGGCGCCGGAGGATGTGGCATCACTGGTTGTCGGCGACGAGAACAACCTCGCCTATGTCACCCAGACCACGCTCTCCATGGACGATGCCGCGCGCACCGTAGCCGCGCTGAAGGCGCGTTTTTCGAGGATCGTGGGGCCGAAAAAGGATGATATCTGCTACGCCACCCAGAACCGCCAGGACGCGGTCAAGGTGCTGGCGCAGCGCTGCGAGGTGGTGGTCGTGGTCGGTTCGCCCAACAGTTCCAACTCCAACCGGCTGCGCGAGGTTGCCGAGCAACAGGGCGTTCCCGCCTACATGGTTGACAATGCCGGCGAACTGCGGCCGGAGTGGGTGTCCGGAAAGAAAGTGGTCGGCATCACTGCCGGAGCCTCTGCGCCGGAAGTGCTGGTGCAGGCCGTGATTGAACGTCTGCGCGGGCTGGGCGCGACTGGGGTGCACACGCTGCCTGGCATCACCGAAAACATCACCTTTCCGCTGCCCAAAGGGCTTGCTCCAACGGGCTGCGCCTGATCCCGTGTTGCGGGTCATTCAATAGCGCTGGCGCTGGAAGGCTTCGGCGGTTTTCAGGCTTTCAAAATTCACCTCGACGATGATTTCGCTTGGCACAGCCACGCCTGCCCTCATACCGGGCAAGTAGCGAGCTGCGCGGAAAGCGGTGATGGCCGCCAGTGCGAAGGGGTCTGTACTGTTGCGGTCCAGTGCGCTGATGCTATCGACACCGCCACTGGCATCAATGAGGATCCTCACGCGAATTACCGCCGACTGCGCCTGCTCAGATGCACTGGCTGGGTAAGCGGGTTCGATTTGGGTGCGGATTTGCGGCCGTACATCCAGTTCACGCGCCGGGTAGTAGTGCAGCGGCGGAAACAGCGCAACTGGATGATCCGGGCCCGGCCTCTTGCGTTCGGGGCTGGCAGTGGATGTCTCAACACCGTCAACTGGACTGCGCAAGTCCGGCCCGGGCGGATGCGGCGCCGATACTCTGGCCATGGGGTCTCCGGCATGGAGGGTCGCCGAAAGCGGCAGCGCGGGACTGCCCGCCAGGGACCAGCCCGTACCGCCGTATCCTCGCCAGCCGCCGAGGAGCAGGAGGGCGTGCAGCATCACAGACACGCCGAGTGCACTGCCAAGCCGGACAAGTGGCGGATGGAAAGTCATTTTTGCAGCCGGCATGACCGGGTGGAGATCCGGCGAATCAGTCGACAAACAGTTCACGCCAGGAGACGCGGCGACCCTGGGTGGTCGTGGCGGCGGCCGGGGTTTCCTGTGTCAACTGCTGGTTTTCAGCTGTGGTGACGATGGTTCTGACCGAGCCGCCGGGCAGTTGCACGACGTTGATGCCGACCACAAGAGAGGAGCCGATGCGCGTGCCTGACAGGTTCTGGCTGACGCCGGGGACGAAGCTGCCGCTGCGCGCGTCCATGAAATTGATCCATCCAAAGCCTCCCGCGAGACAGTCCTCCTCAGCGGGTATGTTCGACGGCACCACCAGGGTTCCCAGCTGCAGCACCGGGTCGACGTTGACCCTTTCCGAAGGATCCGAACCACCGCCATCGGGCAGGTCGACATACCAGCCGTTGTCATTGGACAGGTTGACTGAATTGTTAGTGGTGGTGCGGCGGTCGGTCTCTCCGTCGATCAGGCTGAGCGTTTGCTGCACGAAGCCGGTTGCACCGCGGATGGCGGTGTAGACCGGCGAGGTTGAATTGGTCATGGGATCCTTGATCGCATACACGCTCTGGCGCGCGGCGTTTATGCGGTCCGAGTTGCCAAGCAGCTTGCCCGTGCCGACATAGACGATGCGGCTGTTGGCGATCATTGACAGTTCAGGGCGGGTTGTCAAAGGCTGGGCTTGCCCGACGCTGTCAACCAAGGTGGTGATGCGGGTCACCGTGTTGGCGGCAACCCCCGTGGTGTTTTCGAGCTGGAAGCGCCAAAGGTTGCCCTTGAGATCACCGCCGTAGACGCTCAGTGCAGTGTTGTTCTCGCTGGCGTCGTTCACCCAGGCATTGATGCGCGACAAGCCGCTGGGATCGACAGTGCCGGCGCTGCAGGGAGCGGTGGCGCTGACGCCGTCGCAACCAGCGCCGGTGCCAAGGCGCTGCAGGATCATGCCGGTCTGGGCGTCGACCACGTAGAGATAGCCTTTGCCGTTACCGGGGCTGATGTTGTTGTAGCCCGAGGTCAGCAGCACCACCCAGCGCCCGTCAGAGGGACGCTTGACGATGATCGGGTTGCCGAAGGACAGGCCGATGTTGCAGTCCTCGCCGAAAGTGCCGGAGTTCGCCTGGGTGTCGTTGAGGCAGGTGGTTCCGGTGCCGCCCTTGAGTTCCCAAAGCCCCCGCGGATTGGCTGGATCGGTGACATCCAGGGCGTAAAAGCCACGCCCGCCGGCATTGAGTCCGGCCACCAGGATTGTTTTCCAGTTCGAGACGCTCGAACAGGGAACTGCAGTGGTGTGTCCGAAGCAAACATCGCCCAGGACCGGCGAGCCATCGGTGAGGAAGCGGTGGTTGGTCGCGTAATTGCTTTCGGCCAGCCGCTTCAGGGTCGGAAACACCAGGGTCGGGATGTAGGCCCAACGCTCTGCGCCCTCGCCGTTGATCGGGCTGGTGTTGAGGGTGCCGGTGAAGGTATCGTCGGAAGTTACCGGTGTGCCAATGCCCGCGGTCTGGAAATAAGGGTTGTTGTCCGGATCAGTCTCGAACGCATGCAGCATGCCGTCGTTGGCCGCGGCGAAGACCGTACCGATCCGGGCGGCGTTATTACTCTTGAAATCGCCGTAAAACGGGTCGCCATACTGGAATGGCGGCACTTTCATGTAGGCCGGCTGCGCGTTCACGATATCCCCGAGCACCGCCGTGCGCTCGCGGTAAAGGTCGGTGAGTCCACTCGCGGTAAAGCTGGATAATTCGTTGGTCCGGTCTCCGCGCAGGTAGTTGACCAGGGTCGCGCCGGTGGCCACCAGATGGCGATTGCTGCCGTCCACGGACCACGGCACGGATTGGAGCAGTGCACCGTTGGCTCCACCCAGGGGATTGAAATGGGTTGATATCTCGCTGGCGCTGAGCAGTCCGCCGTCGCTGCAGGCGGGATTCTCGGCGCTGGGGGTGTCAGGCGGGCAGAAGCTGCGCAGACGGTTGGCGTTCTGGGCGCGCGCAACGCCGTTGACGGTGACCGTGGCACCGATGACGGTGTCGGCCGCATCAAAGGTGTAGATCTTGCGGGTGGTGTGCGAGCGGCTGTTGAGCAGGGTCTGCGCCGACCATAGCTCGCGTGTGG
>JAJTHX010000054.1 GCA_021300125.1 Betaproteobacteria bacterium
CAGCGACAACCGCTGGCGCATCGACGGCGATATGCGGTATCCCTTGGCCGAGGGTGTGGGGCTCGCGGCGGCAAGGCACTGATCCGTCAAGCAGAGGAGGGAGACACGATGGCCTGGCAACTGCTGGTGAGTTCCGATGTTGGCCTGTTCAGCCTGTTCACGATCCTGATGGTGATCGCGATTGGTGGCGGTTTCTGGTGGTTCCTGCGCCGCCGCATCGCCGAGGATGAGCACAACGACCCCGGAAGGGGGTGAGACCGTGGGCAAGCGATTGATGTGGATCCTGTGGCCGTCTTTTCTGGTCGGCGGCATCGCCGAGGGCGTGTTTTTCACGCTGATTGACCCGCAGCAGCTGTATCTGCTCGGCGAACCGGTGCATTGGTCGCCGACCGCCGTCTATTCGGTCGGCTTTTTCCTGTTCTGGGCGGTGGCCGCGGCGTCGAGCGCGCTGACCTGTTTCCTGCAGCGCGGCGGGGACGAGCTCAGTCCCGGCAGCCGTGCGGACTGACCAGCGCGCGCAGGGCGTCGATGTTGAGGATACGCAGGTGCTTGTTCTGCACGGCGATCAGGCCCTGGGCCTGGAAGCCGGACAGCGTGCGGCTCACGGTCTCCAGCTTGAGGCCGAGATAGCTGCCGATTTCCTCGCGGGTCATGCGCAGATGGAATTCCAGCGATGAATAGCCGCGTGCGGCAAAGCGCTGCGACAGGTTGAGCAGAAAGGCGGCGAGGCGTTCCTCGGCGCGCATGCTGCCCAGGAGCAGCATCACCCCGTAATCGCGGGCGATTTCGCGGCTCATGATGCGGTGGAAGTGCTGCTGCAGCGACGGGATCGTGCGCGACAACGCTTCCAGATCCTTCAGCGGGATATCACAGACCTCGCTGTCTTCGAGCGCTACCGCGTCGCAAAGGTGCTGGCTGGTGCCGATGGCATCCATTCCCATCAGGTCGCCCATCATGTGGAATCCGGCGACCTGCTCTCGGCCGTCGTCATGCAGCACGCTGCTTTTCATGAAACCAGAGCGGATCGCATACAGCGACTGAAGCGAAGTGCCAACGCGATAAAGGTGGTCGCCACGCTTGATCTGGCGGCGGAGATCAACCAGTTTGTCCATTGCGGCCAGTTCGGACTCGTTAAGGCCGGCCGGAAGGCAAAGCTCTTGCAGGCTGCAGGTGGAGCAGGCGGTTTTGAGGCGCTCGACTTCGACGATGCGCAGGCGCGTGGCCATTTTTGTCATTTCTGAGTCAAGGCTTGGGCTGGACGATTTGAGGTTTAGGTTACTCGAAAATCCTCGATTTGGCTTGATCTTTATCAACTTATGCCAATGGCAGGGGGGGGAAAATGCTAAATATATACCCATACTGCCATGGATATCCCAAACCCCGCATCCGATGCCCCAACCGTCGAGGTTGATCTCGACCTGATCCGGCGCCTGAACCGCAACGGACCCCGCTACACTTCCTATCCAACCGCTGACCGTTTTGTCGAGGCGTTTAATGCCGACACCTACCGCTCTTGGGTGGCCCGGCGCAATATTGGCGGTATCCGCCGCGCGCTGTCGATCTATGTCCACCTGCCGTTTTGCAGCACGGTATGTTTTTATTGTGCCTGTAACAAGGTGGTCACCCGCGACCGTAGGAGGGGAGAAAAATATCTGGAGTACCTGCTGCGAGAGATCGAGATGCAGGCCCCGTTGTTCGGCACCGACCGCAGCGTCGAGCAGATGCACTGGGGCGGAGGCACGCCGACTTTCTTCGATCTGGGCCAGCTCGGCCGCCTCAACGTCGCCCTGCGCAGCCATTTCAGCTTTGCGGCCGAGGGCGAGTATTCGATCGAGCTTGACCCGCGCAGCATCGAGCCAGCGCAGATGCAGGCGCTGCGGGCGCTCGGCTTCAACCGGGTCAGCCTAGGCGTGCAGGATTTCGATCCCGACGTGCAGCGAGCGGTCAACCGCCTGCAGGACGAGGCGCGTACGCTGGCCGTGATCAACGCCGCGCGCGAGGCTGGGTTCGCCTCGGTCAATGTCGACCTGATCTATGGCCTGCCCAGGCAGACTCTGATCAGTTTCAACCGCACGCTGGGGCGCGTCATCGCCGCGGCTCCCGGTCGCATCGCGGTTTACAACTACGCGCACCTGCCGGAACGCTTCAAGCCGCAGCGTCGCATCGCCGAGGCCGAACTGCCCACGCCCGAGACCAAGCTCAAGCTGCTCGGGCTGGCGGTGCAGCGTCTGACCGATGCCGGCTATGTCTATATCGGCATGGACCATTTTGCGCGTCCCGACGATGCGCTGGCGGTGGCGCAGCGCCATGGCCACCTGCACCGCAATTTCCAGGGCTACTCGACCCATGCCGAATGCGATCTCGCCGCCTTCGGTGTGTCGGCAATCGGCGCCATCGGACCCGCCTACAGCCAGAACCATCGCGAACTCGAGCATTACTATGACGCCATCGACCGCAGCCAGCTGCCGGTTGCGCGCGGTCTTGAGCTGTCCGCTGATGACCTGATGCGGCGCGCCGTGATCCAGGCGCTTTGCTGCCAGTTCGAGGTCTCCAAGCGTCCCATCGGTATCGCCTACCTGGTTGATTTCGACCGTTATTTCTCAAGCGAACTGGATGAGCTGCGCGGCCTCGCCGCCGATGGCTTGGTGCGCCTGGATGACGAATGGATCCATGTCACGCCGCGCGGCCGCATGCTGATCCGCAACGTATGCATGGTGTTTGACCGCTACCTGCAGCGTGAGCGCGAGACCATGCGCTACTCGCGCGTGATCTGAGGCGGGAAGGATGGGCGTGGACGGCTGGCTGCAGGCGATGCTGCTGACCGCGCTGGTGACCGGCCTGCTCGGTGGCGTGCACTGCGCCGCGATGTGCGGCGGCATCGTCGGCATGACCTGCACCCCTGGTGCCGACGGCAGTGCGCCGGGCTGGGGGCGCAATATGGCCTACCATGCCGGCCGCATTGGCAGCTATGTCATGGCCGGCACCCTTGCCGGTGCCGCAGGGGAAGCCGGCCTCGCCCTGCGCGGCGGCCTGCTGACGCCGCAGATCCTGATGCTGCTGATGGGTGTAGCGCTGCTGGTGACTGCGCTCAATGTCGCAGGCTTCAGGCCGGTGACGCGCGGTGTCGAAGCGGCTGGCGCATTGCTGTGGCGGCAGTTGCAGCCGCTGTCGCGCCGTTTCCTGCCGGTGCGTTCGACTCGCCAGGCTCTGGGCTTGGGACTGGTCTGGGGCTGGCTGCCCTGCGGCATGGTTTATGCGGTGCTGCTGCTGGCGCTCGCCTCGGGCAGCGCCGTGCAGGGCGCGATGATGATGGCCGCCTTCGGCCTGGGCACGCTGCCCAATCTGCTGCTGATCGGCTGGTCATGGCGCGGGCTGCGGGCGAGGCTGCCGCAGGCGGGGCTTGTGCGCTATGTTGCCGCGACAGTGATCGCGGCGGTCGGGTTCTACGGCATTGCGCACGCCCTGCATCCGGCGGCGATGCAGCCCGACAGTGTGTTGTGCCTCTACCTGCCGGGCCTGGCCGAACTGCTGCGCTGAACCTGCGCTTTATTTGATGATGCCGCAGGCGACGCCATCACCGGCGTTGCCGTGGGGATCGGTCTCCAGGTCGTCTTCCCGGGCACGTACCACCACCGCGCGGCCGATGATGCCGTCCTTCTTGCTGCTGCTAATCGAGATGCCGCCCACCACGAAATTGAAGGTGGCCACGCCTTCCTTGTTGAAAGTGATGTTGCCCAGGTCGCCGGCATGGCGTTCGGGGTCGTACGGGCCGCCATGTTTGCGGCCCGCAGGATTGAAGTGGCCCCCGGCGTTGATGCTTTTGATGTCGCCGCAATCGCCTTTTTCCTGGATGTGAAAGCCCTTGGGCCCCGGCGTGTGGCCGCGCACTTCGCCGCTGACGCGCACGATGTCGGCGCCGGCGCGGGCAAAGGTGACGGTGCCGCTCACCTTGCTGCCGCCCAGGGGCTCGAGCTTGACGGTGGCAGTGGCGTCTTCGGCCTCGCCGAACATGGCGCAGCCGGAAACGAGGGTGAGACTGAGTGCTGCGATGGCAATG
>JAJTHX010000205.1 GCA_021300125.1 Betaproteobacteria bacterium
TCCGCAAACGGCGTGTCACTGATCACCCGCGCCCGCGCCATCCGCCTCGCGGTTTTCGACGTCGATGGGGTGCTCTCCGACGGCGGACTGCACTATGGCGACCAGGGGGACTTCATGAAAACCTTTGACGTGCGTGACGGCATGGGGATGCGTCTTGCGTGGGAGGCGGGCATCGCGCTCGCGATCATCACCAGCCGCCGGGCGGGCAGCGTGCGCGAGCGGGCTGCCGACCTCGGCATCGGACACCTCGTGCAGGGCGCCGAGAACAAACTCGAAGCGCTGCAAACCCTTCTGGGGGAACTCCGGATCGAAGCCCGCGAAGCAGCTTTTCTGGGCGATGACCTGGTGGATCTCCCTGCGTTCTCCCTATGCGGCTTCGCAGTGACAGTGGCCGACGCCCCCGCGGCGCTGAAACGCCGTGCCCACTACGTGACCCACGCCTGTGGCGGGCACGGCGCAGCGCGCGAATTCTGCGAAGTGCTGCTCCACAACCGTGATGCGCTGGCCCCTGCGACGGCCGGGTTCCTGCGCCCGCGCCAATGAAGCGCGCAAGCCACATCTTCCCGGCGCTGCTGCTTGCCGCTCTGGCCGGCCTGACCTTCTGGCTTGACCGCAGCCTGCGCCTGGAACAGGGCATGACCGAGGCTGAACGCAACGATCCCGACCTGATAGTCGAAGGCATGGTCGCCCGCCGCTTCGACGCCGAGGGAAGGATCAAGCACACACTGCATGCAAGCCGCATGACCCACTTCCCCCGAACCGAAACAACCGTGCTCGAAGCGCCCCGCTTCGTCAGCGACGCCTCGGGCCCGGCCCCGGTGACGATCACTTCCCGCACCGCCCGCGTCACCCGCAACGGTGACGAAATCCACTTCGATGACAACGTATGGGTATCCCGGGCCCCCTACGCGGATCGCAGCGAGCTGGTGATGCAAACCGAGTACCTGCAGGTGCTTCCCGACGCGCACGTCGCGCGCACCGACCGCAAGGTCACCATCACCGATGCCCATACCGTCGCCACCGCCATTGGCTTAGAATTGAACAGCGAGCAGCGCACCGCCCGCTTCCTCTCGCAGTTCCGCGGCACCTACCATGACCCCAAACGCCCCCCGAACAGCCCTTAACCGGCTTCTACTCCTCCTTGCCGCCTGCCTGGCCCTGGCCGCCGTTCCTGCCGCGGCTGAAAAAGCCGACCGTGAAAAGCCGATCAACGTCGAAGCCGACCGCGTCAACGTCGACGATGCCAAGCAGATTGCAACCTTCGAGGGCCGGGTGGTACTGACCCAGGGCACCCTGGTCATCCGCGGCGATCGCATGGAAGTGCGCCAGGACGCCCAGGGCTTCAAAACCGGGATTGCCTGGGGCAATCTGGCCTATTTTCGCCAGAAGCGCGAGGGTTACGACGAGTTCATCGAAGGCTGGGCGGAACGCATCGAATACGACAGCCGTGCCGACAAGGTACAGATGTTCAACCGCGCCTCGATGCGCCGCGGCGCAGACGAGGTTCGCGGAAACTACATCTCTTACGACGCCACCACCGAGTTCTTCCAGGTCACCACCGCCGGCACAGCTGCCGGTGCTGACAACCGGGTGCGCGCAGTGCTGCAACCCAAGCCCAAGGTCAAACCCGCGGCGCAGCCCCCGGTCAGCCTGCAGCCCGCGGAGGGCATCGCGGCGCCGCGCGAAGCGCTGCCTGCACGCCTCTGAACGGCATGGACAACGCCGAATCCGCATCCGGGGCCGTCGCACCAGCCGTTGCGCCAACGAGCCTGCTCCGGGCCGAAAGCCTGAAAAAACGCTACCGCACCCGCACCGTGGTCAAGGATGTCTCGCTTGAAGTGCGCAGCGGCGAGGTGATCGGGCTGCTGGGCCCCAACGGTGCCGGCAAGACCACCTGCTTCTACATGATGGTCGGGCTGGTCGCCATGGATGGCGGCGAGCTGTTTCTGGGCGAAACCCGCCTCACCCACATGCCCATGCACCGCCGCGCGCGGCTCGGACTGAGCTACCTGCCGCAGGAGGCTTCGATCTTCCGCAGGCTCTCGGTGGCAGACAACGTACGCGCGATCCTCGAGCTCTACCATGCCGACGCGGCGAGCATCGAATCCCGCCTCGACACGCTGCTGCAGGACCTGCACATCAGCCATCTGCGCAACAACCCCGCCATCAGTCTCTCGGGCGGCGAGCGGCGGCGTGTGGAAATCGCGCGCGCGCTGGCCACCGAACCGCGCTTCGTGCTGCTTGACGAGCCCTTTGCCGGGGTGGATCCAATCGCCGTCATCGAGATCCAGAAGATCATCGGCTTCCTGCGAAACCGGGGCATCGGCGTGCTGATCACCGACCACAACGTCCGTGAAACCCTCGGCATCTGCGATCGCGCCTACATCATCAACGACGGCTCGGTGCTTGCCTTCGGCAAGCCCGACGAGATCGTCTATAATGAAAACGTCCGGAAAGTTTACCTCGGAGAGCATTTCAGGCTCTGATGATGCGGCGCGCAGCGCCGGCCTGTCATCAAAAAACCACGGTTACGGGAACGCGTCCAAACGATCCCACTGATCCGGCCCGCATGAAACACTCCTTACAGCTCAGACTTTCCCAGCACCTGACCCTGACGCCGCAGTTGCAGCAGTCCATCCGGCTGCTGCAGCTGTCCACGGTCGAGCTGAACCAGGAAATCGAGCGCCTGCTCCAGGAAAATCCGCTGCTGGAAAGGGAAGACGGCACCGGTGAATCCGCAGCGCCGCCACCCGACGCCGGCACCACTGCCTTGTCCGCAGATGCGGCCGACGAAACCCCACCCGAGCCAACGGAGGCCACCGCATTCGAGCTCGACGACGCACCCGCCTTTTCCGGCGGCGACAGCGACGACGAGGATTTCTCGCCCCTTGCGGAGCAGCCCCCGAACCTGCGCGTGCACCTCGAGGCGCAGCTGTCCCTGCTGCACCTGAGCGAGCGCGATCGCCAGGTCGTGCTACTGCTGATCGGCAGCCTCGACGACGACGGCTACCTGGGGCAAAGCCTCGAAGAAATCCTGGAAATGCTGCCGGCCGAACTGGGGGTAGATGCCGACGAACTCGCGATCGCCCTGCAACACCTGCAGCACCTCGAACCAGCGGGCATCGGGGCGCGCAATCTCGCCGAGTGCCTGTCGCTGCAGCTTGAAGCGATGCCGGCACAGACGCCGTTCCGCGACGCCGCAATCGACATCGTGCGTAACCACCTCGACATCCTTGCCTCGCGTGACTTCGCCAGGCTCAAAAGACACCTCAAGTGCGACGATGCCTGCCTGCGCGGGGTGCAAAAACTGATCATCAGCCTCAACCCCAAGCCGGGCCGCGATTTTTCAGCGGACGAGGCGCGCTACGTGATTGCCGATGTCATCGTGCGCAAGGTCAAGGGCGTATGGGTGGCCTCGCTAAACCCAGACGCGATGCCGCGCCTGCGGGTGAACCGCATGTATGCGGATATCCTGCAGCGCAACCGCGGCGGCAGCGCACAGCAGCTCCATACCCAGCTGCAGGAGGCAAAATGGCTGATCAAGAACGTGCAGCAGCGCTTTGACACCATCCTGCGCGTGTCCCAGGCCATCATTGACCGCCAGCGCAGCTTCCTGGAGCACGGCGAGGTCGCGATGCGCCCGCTGGTGCTGCGCGAGATTGCGGAGATCCTCGGTCTGCATGAGTCGACGGTTTCCCGTGTGACCACGCAGAAGTTCATGCACACCCCCCGCGGCATCTTCGAGCTGAAGTTTTTTTTCGGCA
>JAJTHX010000151.1 GCA_021300125.1 Betaproteobacteria bacterium
TCCTCGCCGATGTTGAGCAGCCCGACGCTGGGGCGCGGTTTGTGCTCCACCGAAGCCACCAGCTCGGAGCCCATCACCGCAAACTGCAGCAGGTGCTCGGCGCTGCAATCCACATTGGCGCCGAGGTCGAGGATATGGGTATGTCCCTTCACCGTCGGCAGCATGGTCGCGATCGCGGGCCTGTCGATGCCGGGCAGGGTTTTCAGAACAAATCGGGAAATGGCCATCAGCGCCCCGGTGTTGCCGGCGCTGACGCAAGCCTGCGCCTCGCCGCTCTTGACGAGGTCGATGGACACACGCATCGAGGAGTCCTTTTTGCCGCGCAGCGCGGCAGCCGGCGGCTCGTCCATCGCCACCACTTCAGCGGCATGACGCACCGTGAGGCGCGGATCATTGGCGGCGCCGGCACGCACAAGTTCAGCGCGTACGGCATCCTCGAGTCCGACCAGGATGAAACGGCATGCGGCATCACGCCGCGACCATTCCACGGCCGCGGGAACGGTCACCGCCACACCGTGGTCACCGCCCATGCAGTCAATGGCCACCGTGACTTCCAAGGTCGGCTCCTCCACCTCTCAAGCCCCGGTTCTTTTGTACATCGAGCCGGGTTCCCTGGCGACGGGCTGCTTATTCGCCCTTGGTCTTGACGACCTTCTTGCCGCGGTAAAAGCCGTTGGGGCTGATGTGATGGCGCAGGTGAACCTCGCCGGAGGTGGGCTCGACAGCCAGAGGGGGCTTGCCCAGCGCGTCGTGCGAACGGTGCATACCGCGCTTGGAGGGGGATTTTTTGTTCTGCTGAACTGCCATGTCGTTCTCCTGAAATTAATCCTTGTCGTCCTTGACGCCGCCGTTTCCACCGCGCAATCCGGACAGCATCGCGAACGGCTTGCGGGTCGCCCCGGCTGCCGCCGTGGTGCCTGCATCAGCGCAGGCGCCTCCGGCATGGCGCACTGAAATCGGCAACCCCAGCAAAATCTCGTCTTCCAGCAACTGCACAATGTCCAGATCGCGTCCGGCTTCAATCCAGTCCGGGGCATCCGGCCCTCCGTCCTCGGCGGGTTCCGAACCGGACTGCATCAGCAGCAGGGTCGAATCCAGCCTCAACTCGTGGCTCACTGCCGCAAGGCAGCGCGCGCAGGGCAGAAACAGCGTCGCCGATGCCTTCAACCGCAGCTGCGGGCGGTTGCGGCGATCCCGGCCACCCTGCAAGGTATAGTCGAGCACGCCTTCATTGCCGCACAGCAGATCTTGCAGCCTCGGCAACTCCGCCACGGGGATACGGCCATCGCGGGTCCCGGCGCTGCGCGCGAACTCGAATGGATCTTCAAGGACGTGTGCCGCAGCCGGTCCGGACATAAGCGCGGCATGGTAATATTTTTGCGCTGCGATGTCAATAAATTCCATACAAAAAAACCTTGTGCAACAGGTACTTAGCAAGGTCAGCCGGCGCAGCGGCCGGACGCACCGCCTGAACGCACGATGACCATGCCTTCGCAACGCCTGATCCTGGCCTCCTCGTCACCCTATCGCAGGCAGCTGCTGGATCGGCTGGCGGTGACTTATGTCTGCATCAGCCCCGATATCGACGAGTCGCCGCTGCCCGGTGAGGCACCGGAAAGCACCGCGCTGCGCCTGGCGCAGGCCAAAGCGGAAAAAATCGCGGCAGATTGCAGCGACGCCCTGATCATCGGATCCGACCAGGTGGCGGTGCTGGACGGGAAGCCGATCAGCAAACCCGGTGACCACGCCGGCGCCACCGCCCAGCTGCGCGCAATGAGTGGACGCATCACCGTGTTTCATACCGCAATTTGCCTGCTCGATGCAGGTACCGGCAGGTCGCAGACGCGGGTGGTGCCCACCCGGGTGCGCCTGCGCAGCCTCGACGACGCCGAGATTGAGCGTTACCTGCGCCGTGACCGACCCTATGATTGTGCCGGCAGCGCCAAAATCGAAGCCCTGGGCATCGCGCTGGTTGAGACGGTCGAAAGCGAAGACCCCACCGCGCTGATCGGCCTGCCGCTGATCGCACTGTGTGACATGCTGCGCCGCGCCGGCCTTCAATTGCCATGACACCGGGTAAGCTGCATCTGATTCCCGTGCCGCTGGGCGAGGAGGCCGATGCGGTGCAGCTGCTGGCGCCTGCGACACTGCAGGCAGCGCGGCGCCTGACCCGTTTTTTTGTCGAAAACCCGAAATCGGCACGCGCCTTCCTGAAGCGGATCGGCCATCCCCTGCCCCTGCAATCGCTGGCGATGACAACGATCGGCAAGCACAGCCGCGAAGAGGACTGGTCATTGCTGCTGCAGCCGCTGCTCCAGGGCGAGGACGCAGGACTCCTGTCAGAGGCAGGATGCCCGGCGGTCGCTGATCCTGGCGCGCAGTTGGTGAGGGCCGCGCACGAGGCTGGCATCGCCGTGCAGCCGATGGTGGGCCCCTCGGCGCTCCTGCTCGCGTTGATGGCCTCGGGACTCAACGGCCAGCGCTTCGCCTTCCAGGGTTACCTGCCGGTGGAAAACGAACGTCGCAAATCACGCATCCACCAGGTTGAGCAGCGTTCACGCCAGGAAAACAGCACGCAGCTCTTCATCGAAACCCCGTACCGCAACGATGCCCTGCTGGCAGCGCTGCTGGAGCACTGCGCAGCCGACACCCTGCTCTGCGTCGCCGCTGATCTCGGCGAACCCGGCGAAACCGTACTTACGCACAGCATCGCCGGCTGGCGCGCCTTGGCATGGCTGCCGGGCAGGCGGCCGGCGGTATTTCTGCTGCTCGGCAGCGCCGCCAGCAAACCTAGCGCAGCGAGAACCCGCCAAGGCCGGTGAGCCGTACAAACGCCTCCGCGGTGGCTGCGCCAAAGCGCCGGGCAAAGCGTTCAGCGATGTTTTCCTGCATCGTGTAATCAACGATATCTTCGGCCTTGATCACTTCGCGCGCGACGTAGTCGAGCCCGCCCAGTGCATCGGCCAGACCCAGGTCAATGCTTTTCTGGCCGACCCAGAGCAGCCCGGAGAACATGTCCGGGGTTTCCTTCAGGCGTTTGCCCCTTCCCTGCTTGACCATGGCGATGAACTGCTGATGGATGTCGTCGAGCATGGTTTCGGCATGCGCCTTCTGCTTGTCCTGGATCGGCGAAAAAGGATCGAGGAAACCCTTGTTCTCGCCCGCCGCAAGCAGCCGCCGCTCGACGCCGAATTTCTGCATAGTCCCGGTGAAACCAAAACCGTCCATCAGCACGCCGATGGACCCGATGATGCTGGCCTTGTCGACGTAGATCCTGTCGGCGGCGGCGGCGATGTAGTAGCCGCCGGAGGCACAGATGTCCTCGACAACCGCATAGAGCGGGATTTCCGGGTGCTTGGCGCGCAGCCTCTTGATTTCGTCATAGATATAGCCGGCCTGCACCGGGCTGCCCCCGGGGCTGTTGATGCGCACCACGATGCCTTTGGTATTGCTGTCCTTGAAGGCCGCCTGCAGGCCGCTCATGATCTTGTCGGCGCTGTTGGGCGTGCCCGAGGCAATCACGCCATTGATGTCGATCAGGGCGGTATGGCTGCCGGGCAGCGTGTCGCGCTTGCCGAACCAGCCCATGCCGATGAACAGCAGCGCAAACAGGTAGATCAGCCGCAGCATCTTGAAAAACAGCCCCCAGCGCCGGGCCGCGCGCTGCTCCTGGATGGCTGCGAGCGCCACCTTCTCCAGCACGCTGCGCTCCCATTGCGGTTGATTGTCTTGGGGTTCGGCCATATTTTTTTCCTTTAAAAACAATTGGTTATTGTTTACTGCGCAACGCGCATCCAGCGCCGCAATGCATCCAGGTCATCCAGCAGGGCCAAGGGAGCAGCCTCCATCAATGGTTCGCGACCATGCGCGCCGTGGGCCAGCGCAAGGGCGGCCGCACCCGCTGCACGCGCCATTTCCAGGTCATGCGTGGTGTCACCCACCATCAGTGTCTTTGCCGGGGTCGTCGCCAGGCCGTCGATGATGGTCTGCAGCATCTCCGGATGCGGTTTGGCGTGGCCCTCGTCGGCGCAGCGCGTCATATCGAAATGGCCAGCCAGTCCGCACTGCGCAAGCGCTCGGTCAAGGCCGCGGCGGCTCTTGCCGGTGGCCACGCCCAGCATATGGCCGGACTCACGCAATTCCTCAAGCAGTTCCCGCGCGCCCGCGAAGAGCCGCGTGCCGCCATCGCGGCGCAGGAAATGCAGCCGGTAGCGGTCGATCATGCGCGGGTAGTCGGCAATATCCAGGTCAGGCGCGACATGTGCCAGCGCGTCATGCAGACCGAGGCCGATGACATAACGCGCACGTTCCTCGTCCGGCACCGGCAGGCCGAGGTCGCTGCAGGCCTCCTGGATAGACTCGGCAATGGCCGCCGCCGAATCCATCAGCGTGCCGTCCCAGTCGAAAACCACCAGTTCAAAGCGATGCGGCATGGCTGCGGCCTTCACGGTTCACCTGCTCCAGGAACTGCTGCAGTTCCTGCGGCAGTGCGGCTTCGATCTTCACCGGCTCCCCGCTCAGCGGATGACGGAACGCGAACCGGCGCGCATGCAAAAACATCCGCTTCAGTCCGCCACGCGCCAGCGCCTTGTTCAGCGTGAAATCGCCGTAGCGGTCGTCGCCAAGGATGGGAAAACCCAGGTGGGCAAGGTGGACGCGGATCTGGTGTGTGCGACCGGTCTTCAGCTCGGCATCGAGCAGGCTGTACGGGCCGACGCGACGCTCCAGCCTGAAAATGGTCAGCGCAGGATCACCGCCAGCCTTGACGCTGACTTTGCGTTCACCGGTGGCGTTGACCCGTTTCTCCAGGGCGAGGTCCACCACCCGCTTGCGTTCGGTCCAGCGCCCGGCCACCAGCGCCAGATAGCGTTTTTCGGTCTCCCCGGCCTGCAACTGGCGATGGAGTTCAACCAGCGCAGCGCGTTTTTTGGCCAAAAGCAGGACGCCGGAAGTCTCGCGGTCGAGGCGATGCACCAGCTCCAGGAACCTGGGCGCCGGCGTGCGCCCGCGCAACGACTCAATCACGCCGAAGCTGACCCCGCTGCCGCCATGGACGGCCAGGCCCGAGGGCTTGTCGATGGCCAGTAGCGCCTCGTCCTCAAACAGCACCACCGGCCGGAAACCGGTGGTCAAGGGCCGGCGCGGCACCTCCGGGCGGGCGGTCCGCAGCGGCGGCAGGCGCAGGCGGTCACCGGACTGAAGACGGTAATCGGGCCCGATCCGGCCGCTGTTCACCCGCACCTCGCCGCTGCGCAGGATGCGGTAGACATGGCTTTTGGGCACCCCTTTCAGCAGCCGCATCAGATAGTTGTCGATGCGCTGACCGGCCGATTCCTCGTCGACCACCTGCCGCATGCTGGAATCTTTACTTAACTCGTTCATTTACCTATACTTCTTGGCAGCGTCACCCAGGCCGGGCGGCATGGCTGCCGGATTCCGGCGACCCGAGGCAACAGCCTGAGTTCCCGACTTCGCTGCATTCGAATCGCGGCTCACGACTCCACCCTTCCAGCCCCCAAGCCCCGGTGCGCTCCGCAATGAATGCCGGACTGCCGCGAATGCGGCAACGTCGATATTGCGATGAACGCCCGCAGCGCAGGTTGCGGATGTTGAACACCCGGTTAAGTCGCTCACCACTTGAAGTAGCGATGGTAGTCGAATTACGCGCCCAAGGTACAGACAGAATCCCGGAACCGCGCCAACCGCGCAGTTCCCAGCAGGATGCAAGCCCACTCCAGGACAGCGATCACCAGAGACTCACACAGTCAAAACGGTTGAACCACCCGGAAGCCCCGCCTCAACGCGGTGGCTGCAGCACAGCGGTTGCATCAACCCGCGCAAATCAACTGAAATTCCTTGGGCGCGGGAGAAGAAGAAAATGAAACGCATGTTGTTCAATGCGACGCAGGCTGAAGAGCTGCGCGTCGCCATCGTCGACGGCCAGAAGCTGATCGACCTCGATATCGAATCCGCAGGCAAGGAACAGCGCAAAAGCAACATCTACAAAGGCGTGATCACCCGCATCGAGCCCAGCCTCGAAGCCGCCTTCGTCGATTATGGCCATGAACGTCACGGGTTCCTGCCCTTCAAGGAAGTCGCCCGCGCCTACTTCAAGCCGGGCGTCAATGCCAGCACCGCACGCATCCAGGACGCACTGCGCGAGCGACAGGAAGTCATCGTCCAGGTCGACAAGGACGAACGTGGCAGCAAGGGTGCTGCCCTCACCACCTATATCAGCCTTGCCGGCCGCTACCTGGTGCTGATGCCGAACAACCCGCGCGGCGGCGGCGTTTCAAGGCGCATCGAGGGCGAGGAGCGCGCCGAACTCAAGGAAACCGTGGCCCAGCTCGACGTGCCCCAGGGCATGAGCGTGATCGCGCGCACCGCCGGCATCGGCCGCAGCGCCGAGGAACTCAACTGGGACCTCGCCTATCTGCTCCAGCTCTGGCGAGCGATTGAGGAGGCTGCCAAGCAGCAGGATGGCGCCTTCCTGATTTTCCAGGAATCCAGCCTGGTCATCCGCGCCATCCGGGATTACTTCCATGAGGACATCGGCGAAATCCTGATCGATACTGCCTCGATCCATGAACAGGCCGTGCAGTTCATGAGCCATGTCATGCCCAACTACGTCAGCCGCGCCAAGCTCTACCGCGATGACGTGCCCCTGTTCTCGCGCTTCCAGATCGAGCACCAGATCGAATCGGCTTTCTCACGCTCGGTCAACCTGCCTTCGGGCGGTGCCGTGGTCATCGACCACACTGAGGCTCTGGTCGCTGTCGATGTCAATTCGGCTCGGGCGACCCGTGGCGCCGATATCGAGGAGACGGCCTTCCGCACCAACCTAGAGGCGGCGGACGAAGTTGCGCGGCAGCTGCGCCTGCGCGACCTGGGCGGGCTGATCGTGATCGACTTCATCGACATGGAGTCTCAGCGCAACCAGCGCGAGGTTGAAAACCGCCTGCGCGATGCACTGAAATACGACCGTGCCCGGGTGCAGATCGGCAAGATCTCCCGCTTCGGGCTGATGGAACTATCCCGCCAGCGCCTGCGCCCCTCGCTCGGCGAGTCCAGCCACAGCGCCTGTCCGCGCTGCCACGGCGTCGGCCATATCCGCGGCACCGAGTCGACCGCACTGCACATCCTGCGCATCATTCAGGAAGAGTCGATGAAGGACAACACCGCCGCCGTTCATGCCCAGGTGCCAGTTGACGTCGCGACTTTCCTGCTCAACGAAAAGCGCGTGGACCTGCAGATGCTGGAGGCGCGCCACCGTGTCAACGTACTGCTGATTCCAAACATCCACCTCGAGACGCCGAACTACACCGTCACCCGCCTGCGCCACGACGACCTCAACCAGAGCGAACCGCTCGCACCCAGCTACGAGATGGTGCAGGCCCCCAGCGAGCCGGAAAAGGAAACCGGCATTGCCGAGCCTGCAGCACCGCGCCCTGAAGCCGCGGTCAAGGGCATCACCCCGACGCAGCCGGCGCCAGTTTCCGCGCCGCAGCCTCAGGCCGCTGCCGCTGCGGCGCCGGCCGCTACCGCGGCGCCTGAAGACAGCGGCATCATCGGCAAGATCATGGGCTGGTTCCGGCGCAAGCCTTCGGCCGAGCCTGCACCGGCCTCTGCTGTAACGGCTCCCGCACGTCCCGTACGCGGCGCTTCTGCTTCCGGCGGACGTCCGCATCGTGGCGAGCGCAGCGAACGCGGTGGCCAGGGACGCGGCGAACGCGGACGCGGCGGACGCGGCGGAGAACGGCGTGAGCGTGGTGAGCGCTCGGAACGCGGCGGTGAACGCGCAGAGCACCCGGAGCGTCGCGGCGAGGAACGCCAGCGCCGAGAAGGTCGCGGCGATCGCCAACAGCATGCCGAAGCACGCGACGCGCAGCGCCAGTCACAGGCCGAGGCGGTGGTCGGCGAACAGCAATCCGCCGCAGCAGGAGCCACCACACCCTCGACCGAAGTCAACGGCGCTGGCGAAGAACGTGGCGGCCGCCGCCGCCGTGGCCGGCGCGGCGGAGCATAACGCGGCGAACGGGCCGAGCGCGGAGATCGCCCCCCGGCCGAGGCGCAAAACGGACAAACCCAGGGCGGCCGCGAACGTGGCGATCGCGTCTGGTATCCGCGCACGCCTTTTGTGCCCCAGCCCGATGCGTTGACGGTGATTCCCGGTGCAACAACCGCATCCACCGCGGAAATCGTGCACGAACAGCCGCAAGACAGCGCGCCCGTTTCTGCAGCGCCTGTTTATGCAACTCCCGTTGCTGCGACCCCAATGTCCGTTCCAGCCGCCCATGTCCCGGCAGTGCCCGAAATTCCGCGGCCCCCCGCGGCGGAACCGGTGATTGCCGCACCACCCGCGGCCGCGGAACCGATCGCAGTGCCCCAGGCAGCACCGGCACTCAAGCTGGACTGGTCTTCAGGACTGCAGCAGGTTGAAACCCGCGCCGAGCGGGTGCAGGCGGCAGCCGGGGCCATCGAAGATGGCGCCCCGAAACGCGTCAAGCGCGTGCGGCCGCCGCAGGAACCGGTCAATCAGGAGCCCTTGCAGCAGGTGGAGACCCGCAACGGCTGATCCACGGCCCGGGCCTTTGAAAAAAACGGCACGCCGAGGCCTGCCGTTTTCATTCGCGGATACCGCTGCGTTCAATCGCGGCTTTTTTCACCGCCAAGGGCTTCGGTCAGATCCCGCAGCAGCAGCGCGAGCTCCCCGCTCATCAAGGCGAAATCAAGCTCAAACTGCTCTTCGTCGTTCTCGACTTCGGCATCGCTTTCACGCTTGAGAATATCGAGGAAGGACAGGCGCTTGACCTGCAGCTGGTCGTTGAGCAACAGGGATATGCGGTCGTTCCAGGTCAATCCGAGCTGCACCACCACTTTGCCCGAAGTCAGATGGTCGCGGATCTCGCGCCCGCCCAGATCGTGCCGCGCATAACGCACCGTGGCTTTGCTGCCGTCATTCGCGCGCAACTCGAGGTCCTGGTCAATGTTGAAGGCACCGGGTGCCTTTCCTGCGGCTAGCCAGGCCGCCAGCGCCGAGGCTGGTGAGCGCTCGGTTTCGAGCCGGCGTGCAGTCAGGCTGTCGTCAGTGCGGCGCAAGATCTCCATGAACTGTTCCGCCTTGGCCTCGCCCGAAGTATCAATGGCCAGCCAGCCGCCGGACGCATCAATCCAGGCCCGGGTCACCCGCCGCCGCACCAGCGCCCTCGGCAGCAGTTCGTTGAGCACCTGCCCCTTGAGGTCACGCATCTGCTTGCGGCCCAGGGGGTGCCCCTGCTCGCGCGCAATCACTTCGGCGCGATCCTCGGCTTCCTGCCGCACCACCGAAGCCGGCAGCAGTTTCTGTTCTTCGCCCAGGGCAATCAGCCAGTGACTGTTCTGCCGGTGCACGAACAGCCCGTCCTCA
>JAJTHX010000330.1 GCA_021300125.1 Betaproteobacteria bacterium
GTCGGCCATATCCCGAACAAGCAGCAGCTCGGCACCACCATCCTCGATGTCGCGGACCCGAAAAATCCGAAGATCCTGTCGCAGATCTTCCTCGATGATCCGGACTCGCACGCGCACAAGGCACGCGTGGTCGGCGACCTGATGATCATCAACAGCGAGCGCAACATGACCGCGATCGGCCGCAAGGCCGACGAGCTGCCCAAGCTGCGTACGCGGCTCAGCGCCGAACTCGGCCGTGCACCGACTCATGCCGAACTCGCGGCGAAACTGGGCGTGGCGGTGGCTGACATCCCGGCGGTGGAAGAGGCCGAGCGCCGGCCCTACGAGCGCGGCGGCTTCAGCCTCTATGACGTCTCCGACAGGACCCAACCGAAGCTGATCCACTTCCAGAAAACCTGGGGCCGCGGCGTGCACCGCTTCGACATGGACGAGGACTACGCCTACATCTCGACCGAGATGGAGGGCTTCATCGGCAACATCCTCGTCACCTACGACATCCGCAATCCGGCGAAACCCGAGGAGGTGTCACGCTGGTGGATGACCGGCCAGCACATCGCCGGCGGCGAGAAGCCGACCTGGCCCGGCCGCCAGCACCGCCTGCACCACACCCTGCGCTTCGGCAACGAGCTGTGGGCCGGCTGCTGGCACGGCGGCGTGCGCGTGGTCGATGTGACCGACATCCGCCAGCCGAAAACGGTCGGCTCGCACAACTACCACCCGCCCTATCCCGAGCCCACCCACACCTTCATGCCGGTGTTGAAACCGCTCGACGGCAAGCGCATCGCGGTGGCGATCGACGAGGAAGACCACGCCCATGACGCCGCCGAGATGGCGCGCCGCCGCGGACGTCCGCACGGCTGCCTGTGGGTATTCGATGTCTCCGACCTGTCGAACATCAAGCCGCTGTCGCTGTTCGAGGTCAGCGAACTCGACAGCCCCTGGAGCCGCACCGCACCCGGACGTTTCGGCGCCCACCAGTTCCAGGAACACTGGAAGGGCGGTGACACCCTGCTCTACTGCGCGTGGTTTGCCGGTGGCCTGCGCATCGTCGACGTCGCCGACCCCTCGGCGCCGCAGGAGGTGGGCTGGTATATCCCGGAACCCTGCGGCGGCAAGCCCTGCCCTCAGACCAACGACACCGATGTCGATGACCGCGGCCTGGTCTACATCGTCGACCGCTACTGCGGCTTCGACATCCTGGAATTCACGCCGCAGGCCTGAGCGCTTCACAGCACACGCTTCACCCTATAAAAAAACCCCGAGGAGAACACCATGAAACATCCGCTTGCGCTGCTGGCCGCCACCGCGGCCCTGACCCTCAGTCCGCTTCCGCTGCTGGCCCAAACCCAGTCCCAGGCACAGACCCAGGGCCAGAGCCAGAGCCAGGCCTTCCCGGTAAAACCGGTACGCATGATCATCGCGCTCGCACCCGGCGGCGGCGTTGACACCACCGGCCGCTACCTCGCCCAGAAAATGAGCGAGGCCTGGGGCCAGAACGTGATCACCGACAACCGCCCCGGTGCCGGCGGCTCGATTGCCTCGGAGCTGGTGGCCAAGGCGCCACCCGACGGCTACACCATGCTGATGAATTCGTCGGGCATCACCATCACGCCCAGCATCATGAAGCTTGGCTACAACCCGCAGAAGGACCTGCTGCCCGTCAGCCTCGCCGTGATTTCCCCGGGGGTGCTGGTGGTGCATCCCTCGCTGCCGGCAAAAAACATGCAGGAGCTGATCGCCTTCGCCCGATCCAAACCCGGCGAACTGCTGTTCTCGTCCTCGGGCCAGGGCTCGGGCCAGCATCTGGCCATGGAAATGTTCGCGCAGATGGCCGGCCTCAAGCTCACGCATGTGCCGTACAAGGGCACCGCACCCAGCATCACCGACGTCGTCGCCGGCCGCATCTCGATGACCATCGCCAGCGTGATCTCGACGCGCCCCTTCTTTACCAGCGGCAAACTCAGGGCCCTGGCCGTGGTCGGCCCCAAGCGCACGCCCGCCCTGCCCGACTATCCGACCGTTGCCGAATCCGGCGTGCCGGGCTTCGGCTACAACAACTGGTATGCGGTGTTTCTGCCGGGCGGCACACCGCGCC
This sequence comes from Betaproteobacteria bacterium, assembly GCA_021300125.1. GTDB lineage: Bacteria > Pseudomonadota > Gammaproteobacteria > Burkholderiales > SG8-41. The sequence goes on from JAJTHX010000330.1 coordinate 2,096, forward strand.
CGATTGCACAACGGGTGCAGCAGGAAATCGCGAAGGCGGTCAATACGCCGGATGCGCAGAAACTGCTGATCGGACAGGGCCTCGATCCCGTCGGCAGCACAGTCGAGGAATTCACCAAAATGTACCTGGAAGAAATTCCGCGCTGGGCCAAGGTCGTCAAGGCCGTGGGCATGCAGGTTCAGTGATTTTCCTGACCAGCCAAATTTGCAGATGGGCGGGACGTCCGGGATAAAATCCTGTGAATCACCCTGAGTTCATCATGTCCATCCTTCCAGTTGCCAAAAAGAATTGCCAAGAAGCCCGCAAACGATGAGCACCGCAAGCCCTGATTTTCGCGTCATGACCTCGGGCGCATTCACCGCCGCCCACTTCGCCCTGATCCCCGCCGTCGAGCAATTGACCGGGAAAAAAGTGGTGACTGTCACCACCTCCATCGGCACCGGGGAGACCTCGATCCCCAGCCGGCTCAAGCGGGGCGAACAGACCGACCTGGTGATCGTCGCCGAACCGGTGCTGCGCCAGTTCATCGCCGACGGCCTGGTGCTTGCCGAACACGCGACGGTGATGGCGCGCTCGATGATCGGCTTCGCGGTGCGTGCCGGCAGCCCGGACCCGCAGATCCGCAGCGCGGAAGACCTCAAGCGCGCGCTGCTCGCGGCCAAAGCCATCGGCTACTCCGCCAGCGAAAGCGGCAAGTACTACACCGGGGAACTGGTGCAGCGCCTCGGCATCGCCGATGCGGTGCTGCCGAAAAGCCGGCTCATCGGCGGTGGCGAACGCGTAGGTACTGCGATCGCCCGCGGCGACCTCGATTTTGGCTTCCAGCAGATGAGCGAACTGCTGCCGGTGCCGGGCATCGCCCACATCACACCGCTGCCGCCGGCGCTGCA
>JAJTHX010000017.1 GCA_021300125.1 Betaproteobacteria bacterium
AACGGGCGTAGATCTGGCCGATCACGTTCTTGGCAACGGCATCGGGCTTGATGATGGACAGGGTGCGTTCGACAGCCATGAAAATCCTCAACTTCCTGAGTTTAAAAATAACCCGGAAGGATAGCACGATAAGCCGTTGAAAAAAAGACGAATCCCGGCAAATCCAAGGGACTTGACGGGATGGGTTTTTCGTCCGGAAACGGCCGCCAGCCGCCCTCAGCCGGCGACGGGTTTGGCGCGCAGCCGCTGCCAGGCGTAGATCGGAGCGCCGATGAGCAGGCCGATCAGGTCGGTCACGGTGCCGGGGTGGATCAGGCACAGCGCAGCCCCGAACAGCAAGACCCGCAGCGCCATCGCCATGCGCCCGCCAAACCAGCCCTCGGTCGAGCCCGCCAGAAACCAGACGCCGACCGAAGCGGACACCACGGCCTGGGCAATCGCCAGCGGCTCACCCTTCATCAGCAGCACCGGGCTGTAATAGAACATGAACGGCACCAGGAAAGTCGCGAGCCCCATCTTCAACGCGATCCAGGAGGTTTTCCAGGGATCGGCATTGCACATCCCCGCCGCGGCAAAGGAGGCCAGCGCCACCGGCGGCGTGATCGCCGAGATCACCGCGAAATAAAAAATGAACAGGTGCGCCACCAGCGGCTGCACGCCGATCTTGGTCAGGCCCGGCGCCAGCACCGCCGCAGCAATGGCATAGGCTGCCGTGGTCGGCATGCCCATGCCCAGAATCAGCGCGACGCCCGCCACAAACAGCATGGCGACCAGCTGGTTGGTGCCGGCAATGCCCAGAATCATTTCCGAGAAGCGGCCGCCGATGCCGGTGAGCGCGACCACGCCGACGATGATGCCGGCACAGGCACAGACGGCCACCAGCTGGATGGTGTCGCGGGCGGCCATGTTCAGCCCTTCGGCTGTCTTGCGCCAGCCGAACATCCAGGCCATGCCCAGCAGCACCGCGGCGGGCAAGGCGGTTCCGATCCAGTCACCGGCCAGGGGTTTCAGCAACGCCGGCAACTCCACCACCACCAGGGATGCGGCGGCGCCGATCGCCACCAGCGCTGCGACCCGCACCAGCAGCGCAGTGGCAAACGCGATATCAAAGCCCGCGGGCGCGGCCGCCGGCGCTGCGCCGTCGAGGTCGCGGAAACGCACTGCCAGCCAGCCGGCAATCAGCGCCGTGAGGATGCCGAGACCGCCGGCACGGAAGGGCGAATATCCCTCCAGCAGCGCCCATACCAGCACCACGATCGGCGCAAAGAGATAGACGCGCTTGAGCATCTCGAACAACGGCGGCAGTTCGTCCTTGCGCAGGCCGCGCAGGCCGAGGCGGATCGCGTGCAGGTCGACATGGATCCAGCAGGCGATGTAGAACAGCAGGGCCGGTATCACTGCGGCCAGCGCGATCTCGGTATACGGGATGCCGGTGATCTCGGCCATCAGGAAGGCACCGGCGCCGAGCACCGGCGGCGTGATCTGGCCGCCGGTCGACGATGTCGCCTCGATCGCCGCTGCGGTCGGCTTGTCATAGCCGACCTTGCGCATCATCGGGATGGTGACCATGCCCGAAGCCACCACATTGGCCACGGCAGACCCCGAGATCGAGCCGAACAGCACGCCCGAGGCGACCGCCGCCTTAGCCGGGCCGCCGCGCGCCCAGCCGAACATGGCGTTGCACAGGTCGTTGATGTAGTCGCCGACCTTTGAGACCTGCAGGAAGGCGGCAAAACAGACGAACAGGATGATGTACGAGGATGACACCTGGGTGGTCACCCCGAAGATGCCGTATTCGCTGTAGATGTAGGTGAAGAAGCGGTCCACGGCGAATCCCCTGTGCTGGAGCACCCCGGGCATCCAGGGACCGACAAAACAGTAAATGATGAACACGCCCGCGATGATCGGCAGCGCCAGACCCGAGGTCCGCCGCCCGAACTCCAGTATCAGCAGCGTGCCCACCAGCCCGGTGACAACGTCCCCGGTGGTGAACTGGGCGCCGGCGCGGAACAGCAGGCCGTCGAGTTCCACCGCGATGTAGACCGCGCAGGCGATCGACGCCGCCACCAGCAGCCAGTCATACCAGGGCACGCCGTCCCGGCGCGCCCGGCTGCCGGCCGCGTAGATCATGAATCCGATGGCACCGCCCCAGCCGACATGGATGGCGCGGAACAGCAGCGGCTCGAGCGAGTAGACGTTGAGCACCAGCAGGTGGAAAGCGGTGAAGCCGACGCACAGTGCAGCCAGGACCAGGGCCTGCCAGCCGCCGAGCAGGCGCTTGTTGGAGGCGAACTCCTCGTCGCTCACCGGCGCCTTCATGCCATCGTTTGCCAACGTGCTCATGCCTGGTTCCTCCCCTGCGGCCCCTCGCCGCCGAAAAAAAACCGCACTGTGCGCGAGCCCAGTGCGGCCGTTTTATGCCCGATTCGCTTTGTAGCTCAGCCTTTGTATTCCGGCGGGATCAGGTGCTTGGGCACGGTGATGCCCTTTTCGCGTAGATAGCGGATTGCACCCGGATGGAACGGCAGAAAACCGTTGCGGTTCCAGTTCTGCAGCAGGGTCTCCTTCGCGGCCGCATGGCCTTTGACCATCTGCGCGTTGTTTTCCATCACCGCCTTGACCACGTTGTAAACCAGGTCCTCGGGCACATCCTTGTTCGCGATCGCGAAGTTGTAGAGCCCCACGGTCTTGTGGTCCTCGGTCTGCTGCTTGTAGGAGCCGCGCGGAATCACCGAATCCGACAGCTCGGGCAGCGCAGCCCTGATGCGCTTGATCTCGTCATCGGTAAAGGTGAAGAAGCGCACCTTGTTGGTGGTTTCAAGCTCGGAGTAGGCGGCAATCGGCACGCCGGCGCAGAACGGGAAGGCATCGATCAGTCCGTCCTGGAGGTTCGCCGCCATGTCGGAGGCCTGGCCGTTGCGGATGGTGGTGTCGATGCCCAGCGCCTTGAACATCAGCGGGAAATACGTGCCGCAGGTGCCGGCGCGGGGGCCGACGCCGGAGCGCTTGCCGGCCAGATCCTTCACCGAACGGATGCCCGACTTCTCCAGCGCGACAAAATGGAACGGGGTGTCGTACATCGGGAAAATCGCCCGGATGTTGCTGAACTTCTGGCCCTTGGTCCAGTCGCCGGTGCCCTGCCAGGCCTGCAGAGCCACGCCCATCGTGGTCATGCCGAAGTCGATCTGCTTGGAATCGGCCAGGATGATGTTCTGGTTGGGGCCCTGGGTCTGCTGGGTGCTGATGTTGGTGCCGATCTTTTCGTTGACCAGGCCGGCCCAGACCTGCCCGTAGACGAAATAGGTGCCGCCGACGGATGCGGTGCCCAGGGTCAGGTTTGTCGGCCACTTCGGATTCGGTTTTGCCTGTGCGTGCGAAGCGGTGGCGAAGACCAGACTCGATGCGGCGACGGCCGCGGCGAGCAGTTTGGCGATACTCATCGGTTTCTCCTCAACTGTTGTGGGACGGGTCCAGTCTCGCCGGAGGCCGCACGGCTTGGGCGGCTTCGCCGTATTGTTGTTTTCAAGGCGAAAACTGCCGGGTCAGGTTAGCACAAAGCCTGCCCAGCCGTGCAAGCCGGGCCGCGCTCAGTCGAGGCGCCAGCAGGGCACCCAGCCTGGCCGGCCAGCGGCAGCCTGGAAATCGGCGTCGACGCCGATAGCGGGAACGGCAACCAGGCGTTCGCCCACATGGAGCAGCGGCCAGCGATCCCTGAGCCAGGGCGGCAGACCCGCCTCCTGCAGGAGATTGCGCAGGCTGCGCCGGCGCGCTCCGGTCCCCAGGCGCAGGCCCTCACCGCCGCTGCGCACGCCAACCCTCAAGCGGCCGAGCCAGCCCGCGGCAAGCCCCCCCTGCCCCGGGCCCGCGGCAACCAGGCTGAGCCGGCCACCGAGTTCGGGCAAGTGCAGTTCGGCGCGTCCGCTCCAGCGACGGGTGAATCCTGCCGGCAACGGCGGCAGCGGCCGCAGCAGGTGCAGTTCGCCGCGGTAACGGCGCGCGGTCAGCGCACCGAGGTCAACCTCCAGACGGGCATCGGCGCGGCTCGCCAGCAGCTGCCGCAGCAGCTCATCCAGCCGCGCGGCGTCCGGCATCGCCAGACCGCGCCGGCGCAGGTGCAGGCGCAGCGCGTTACGGGCCCGCGGCGGTGACAGGCGCGCCAGATTGTCCACCCGCAGCACGCCATCGTCAGCACCCAGATCGATACGGGCCAGCTCATCGAGCAATCCGGCGGCTTCAGCCTGCAGGCGAGCCGCGCGCGCAAGAACCACAGAGGCCCCGGGCAGGCGCGTTTCAATCCGGGGCAGGACCTGATGGCGCAGGAAATTGCGGGTGTAATGGGTATCGGCGTTGCTGTCATCCTCGATCCAGCGCAGCCGGTGGCGCTCAGCGTATTCAACGATCGCCGCGCGCGGCAACTGCAGCAGGGGACGCCACAGGGACGGCTCTCCGGCGCGGAATTCGGGCATCGCCGCAAGCCCGCGCGGTCCGGCGCCGCGCAGCAGCTGGATCAGAACGGTCTCCGCCTGGTCGTCACGGTTGTGGGCAAGAGCAATCACTGCGGCCCCGCTCTGCGCGAACACCCGGTAGCGCGCCTCGCGCGCCGCCGCTTCGGTG
>JAJTHX010000123.1 GCA_021300125.1 Betaproteobacteria bacterium
CAGGATGGCGGTCGGGGTGCGCCAGGTCGGGTTAGTCATTGCTTGCGGTCCGGACAAAAGCGGATTCTAGCGGAATCAGCGCGCGTGACTGCCGCGGCGGCAGCGGTTCAGCTAGAATGTCGCCTTGCGGAATCAGGGTGTAGCGCAGCCCGGTAGCGCGCCTGCCTTGGGCGCAGGAGGTCGTGGGTTCGAATCCCACCTCCCTGACCAGCAAAATCGCGAAGCGGCGCCGCCACGGCCCCCGCGCCACAGTCACAAAGTTGCGGAAATGATTTTTGCCCTGTTCCTGGGTGCCATTCTCGGCTTTACCTCGCTGCCGCTGACGCTGGCTTTTGTCGTTCTTGCCGTATCGCTGGCCCTGAAGGTCATTGTCGACATCCGCTACGAGAAGCTGCTGTTCTTCAACTCGCCTTCGCCGTTCCTGATTTACTGCCACAACCTCGCCGAGCGCGGCGAGCCGACCGGCCATGCCTGGTTCAGCTATGCCGTTCAATTGATCGGCTTCGGCATGGTTTTCGGCGGCGCGCTGCTCGTCTTCGCGCGCTGGCTGCAGGGCTGGTAAGGTTCAGTCGCGCAGCGAGAACGGCGTGAAGCGCGTGTCGCGGTCGTAGTAATCTTCCTGCTCGGCTTTCTTCAGGAAGGCTACCACCTTGTAGGTCACCGGCGTGAACGCCACCTCGACTGCGACCTTGGCCACGAACTGGGCGAGCATCACCTGGGGCAGCTTGTCGTCGGGAATGATGCCTGCGCCGTAGAAGGCGAGCGGATAGAACAGGGCGGAGTCCACCGCCTCGCCGGCGATGGTCGAGCCGATGGTGCGCGTCCACAGCCAGCGCCCGCGGGTGGCAATCTTCATCTTGGCGAGTACATAGGAATTGACGAACTCGCCGCAGAAATAGGCGAACATCGAGGCGGCGATCACGCGCGGGGCGTTGCCAAGGGCGATCTCGTAGGCCGCCTGATGCGTCCAGAACGGTGCCGGCGGCAGCGCGACGACCACCGCGGCCATGAACGAGGCGAAGGCAAGGCCGGCGAATCCGGCCCAGATTACGCGGCGTGCCCGGGCGTAGCCGTAGACCTCGGTCAGGATGTCGCCGAACACATACGAAATCGGAAAGAACAGCACACCGGCGCCGAAGGTCAGCGCGCCGAGCAGCGGCAGTTCGATCTCGGCGATCTTGGCCGGTCCGATCAAGTTCGCGCACACCAGCACGGTGACGAACGCCGCCATCACGAATTCGTAGTAGCGGTAGCTGCGCGGGGCGGTGGTCATCATTGAAAACCTTGAAGCCGGAAACCTCGGGCCACGAAGATCAGTGAATGCATCGGGAAAACCGCCGCCCTGCGGGCTTTGCTGCGTGCATTCGCTCCGTGGCAGGGCTCCTGGGTGGCCATGATCAAGTCAGCGGTGATGCACAGTGTTTCTGGAAACCGGGCCGGGCTGAAACGTTTTTGAACCAGCGTTCATAGTTCGGCAGCGCGGGGCGCTCGATCGGCAGCTTGAACCAGCGGTGTGCGAGCACGGCATGCGGAATGTCGGCCATGGTGAAGGCCGTACCGGCAAAAAAATCATGCCCCGTTAGTTGGACATCGGCCATCGCCAGGTAGCCAGCCAGCTTCACGCGGTTGTCCTCGACCTCGGCCGGGTTGCGCTTTTCCAGCGGCGTGCGTACCAGGTTCCAGAACACCGGCTTCATGTGGTTCCAGAGCGTGGTGCTGTACCACTCCATCCAGCGGTCGGCGTCGGCCGCCTGCCGCGGGTCCGCGGGGCATAGCGAGCCAAGGCCGTGCTTGCGCGCGAGGTGACGCACGATGGCATGGGATTCCCAGAGCAGGAAGCCATCGTCGTTGATCAGCGGCACCAGGCCGTTCGGGTTCATCGCGCGGTATTCGGGGGTGTTGTTGACGCCGAACTGCATGCCGGCATCGATGCGTTCGAAGGGCAGGTCGAGTTCGGCGCAGGTCCACAGCACCTTTTGCACGTTGATCGAATTGGTCCGTCCCCAGATTTTCAGCATCGAGTTGCCTTCGCGGTTGATGGTGCCGCACAGTCTACATTACGGCCGTCGCCCCGTGCCGTCGCGGCGACTATAATCGTTGTCCGTCCAATTCAGACACGGAGGCATCCCCATGGGCAGCATGATCGAACTGACCGCCGGCGACGGCCACAAATTCAGCGCCTACAAGGCAGAGCCCGCGGGCAAGCCGCGCGGCGGGCTGGTAGTGGTGATGGAAATATTTGGCGTCAACAGCCACATCCGTTCAGTGGCCGACGGCTACGCCGCCGACGGCTACAGCGTGATCGCGCCGGCGATGTTTGACCGCATCCAGCGCGGCTATGAATGCGGCTACACCCCTTCCGAGATCGAGGCGAGCCGCGTGCTGATGCAGAAGGCCAGCCTGGATGACGCGATCAAGGACGTGACCGCCGCGGTGAAGGCGCTGCAGGGCGCGGGCAAGACCGGCATCGTCGGTTATTGCTGGGGCGGTACCGTGGCCTGGAAGGCGGCGGCGGAAGTGGCCGGCCTCTCCTGCTCGTCGCCGCATTATGGCGGCGGCATTCCCAACCTGACGGCCTTGCAGGCCAAGTGCCCGGTGATGTTCCAATGGGGCGAGAAGGACCAGGGCATTCCCATGGAGGCGGTGGAGAAGGTGAAGGCAGCACATCCGCAATGGCAGCACCACATCTACCCCGCAGGCCACGGCTTCAACTGCGACCAGCGCGGCTCGTTTGATGCGGCCAGTGCCAAGCTCGCGCGTGAGCGTACCCTCGCATTCCTGCGCAAGCACGTCGGCTAATGCAGGGCTCCCGTCGTCGCGCGCCACATTGACCCCTCGGTCACGCAAAGGCCTGTGGTTGACCTGCAGCCGGCGCGGGCGACCGGGCCATGTGTTGACGGGCGTGTCTGGCGTCTTGCCGGCTTGACGGTCGTCGCCGATTGCTCAGCCTGCCTGCTGTAGATTGCCTCGCCCTGCGTATTTAACTATCTGATTATATTGATTTTTATTGTTCAGCTGGACTGACCCGACGGTTGAATGCGCTGAAAAACTGCTCGGCCATTTTGCGCGCCACGCCGTCAATGAGGCGGGCGCCGACCTGGGCCAGTTTGCCGCCGATATTGGCCTTGACGCCATAACTGAGCCGGGTGAACTCACCCTCTGGGGTCAGTTGCACACGGGCCTCTCCCTTGGCAAAGCCGGCCACGCCGCCCTGGCCTTCGAACTGCAGGGTGTAGGCCCGGGGCGCGTCGACCTCCGCCAGCAGCATGCGGCCCTTGAACTTGGCGCTGACCGGACCGACCTTGGCGGTCATCGTCAGCAGGAATTCGTTGTCTGACTGCCAGTCGATGGCATCGCAGCCGGGGATGCAGTCCTTCAGCACCGTGGTGTCGTTGAGGGCGTCCCAGGTCGCCTGTTGCGTCAGCGGGATCAGCTGTTCACCTTGCATTTCCATGATTGCGGACTCCAGATTGGCGGTGCCGATGTTACCGCAAGGGGCGCGCTACAATAGAAGTATCAATTGATTGCAGGGGAATACTGGATGGACAGCGTCGATCTTCAGGTGATTCGCAGTGCCCGCGACTGGGTCGCCGCAGGGCATCGCGTGGTGCTGGCCACGGTGATCCGTACCTGGGGTTCGGCGCCGCGCCCGATCGGTGCGCTGACCGCTATCCGCGGTGACGGCATGGTCGTGGGCTCCGTGTCCGGCGGCTGCGTCGAGGACGACATGATCCTGCGCGTGAAGGAGGGGCGGCTGGCGGAGAACACGCCGGCGACCACCAAGTACGGCGTGTCTGCCGAGGAGGCCCAGCGTTTCGGCCTGCCCTGTGGCGGCACCCTCGAGCTGGTGCTGGAGCCGCTGACGCCGGCGAGCGGCCTCGACGACCTGCTGGCGCGCATCGAACGTCACGAACTGGTGCTGCGCCGGCTCGACATGAAGACCGGCCGTACTTCGACCGGACCCGCGAAATGGCAGGACCAGCTGGCATTCGATGGCGCAACTTTGCAGACGGTTTACGGTCCACGCTGGCGGCTGCTGATCATCGGCGCCGGACAGCTTTCCACCTATCTCGCGCAGATGGCCCAGGCGCTCGATTTCCAGGTCACCATCTGCGATCCGCGCGAGGAATACAGCACCACCTTCGACTTGCCTGGCGTGGATCTGAGGCGCGGCATGCCCGATGACGTTGTCACCGAGATGAACCTCGATGGCCACAGCGCGGTGGTGACCCTGACGCACGACCCCAAGCTCGACGACATGGCGCTGCTGGAGGCGCTTAAATCACCGGCCTTCTATATCGGCGCCATCGGCTCCAGGAAGAACAATGAGGCGCGGCGCAAACGGTTGGCCGAGTTCGACCTGTCGCAGGAAGAAATTGCGCGCCTGTATGGTCCGGTCGGGCTGAAGATCGGCAGCAAGACCCCCCCGGAAATCGCGGTGGCGATCCTGGCTGAAATGACCGCGATCCGTAACGGCGTCGAGATTGCCAGTTTTGTCGAGCCGCCCAAGGCTACGACCGCAGGCTGTTCCATCTGAAGCGCCGCCGCGGGCCGCTTTACACCGGGCATCATCAGTCGAAGGAGCTGTCAGCATGAATATCGCTTTCATCGGCGTCGGCGTGATGGGCGGGCCGATGGCAGGTCACCTGGCCCGGGCCGGACACCGGGTCACGGTCTACAACCGCAACGCGGCGAAGGCTGAGGCCTGGGCTGCAAAACATGGGGGACGCGTCGCAGCTACCCCGGCCGCGGCTACGCAGGGCGCGGAGCTGGTGTGCTGCTGCGTTGGCAACGATGCCGATGTGCGCGAGGTTACCGTGGGTGCTCAGGGCGCCTTCGCGGCGATGGCCAGGGACGCGATCTTTGTCGATCACACCACGGTTTCAGCGGTGCTTGCGGTGGAATTGCACGCTGTGGCGCGCAAGGCCGGCCTGTATTTTCTCGACGCCCCGGTGTCCGGCGGACAGTCCG
>JAJTHX010000006.1 GCA_021300125.1 Betaproteobacteria bacterium
GGCGCCTGCGGCTGGGCCTGGTGGAAGGCGAGCACCTGATTGACCGCGGCTTCGTGCAGCGCCTGCAGCCGCGTGCGCGGCAGGGCGATGCGCCGCTCGCGGCCGACCACTGTGAGGCCGGCCTCGGCATAGGCCGCGGCCGCGATTTCCGGGAGCAGGTTGTAGATGGCCTCGAAATGGGCGAGATCCAGCGGCCGCCTGGCATCGCCGGCCAGTGCCTGCAGTGCGGCGCGCGGTTGCGCCGATTCCAGCGCTGCAAGTACGGATTCCCGCGACTTGCTGCGGCGTGATGCGGGCGGCAGCGGGTCGATGATCACGCCGCCGCCAAGGGTGCGTACGGCCGACTGGTCGCGCAGGATGAAGCGGTCGCCATGCAGCGCCGTCACCGCTTCGTCGAGCACCAGCTGGGCGATGGCGTTTTCACCGGGGGCCAGCGCTTCGCCGCGGCGAAGCGATACGCGCGCGGTGACATCAGCGGTGGCGAGGTGCAGATGCACCGGCGTCCAGTGCCTGAGCGGCCGGCTCTCGCCGGCAAGCATGGCAATGCGCACGTCGAGGCGCTTCGTCGGGCGGTGGATCGCCTCGTGCAGCACCCAGTCGCCGCGGCGCACCGATTCGACGTCGGCGCCAGTCAGGTTGAGGGCGCAGCGCTCGCCGGCACGCGCTTGCTGGGCGGCCTTGCCGTGGATCTGGATACCGCGTACACGGACTTCACGGCCGGCGGGCGAAATCACCAGCTTGTCGCCGGTTTTGACGCAGCCGTTGAACACGGTGCCGGTGACCACGGTGCCGCTGCCGGCGATGCTGAAGGCGCGGTCGATCGCGTAACGCAGGTGCTGGCCTGCGGCATCGCGAGCGCCCTGTGACGCGGCTTCGCGCAGCAGCAGGGCCTTGAGTTCGTCGATGCCGCTGCCGCTGACTGCGGACACCGGCAGCAGCGGCGCCTGCGCGAGCAGGGTGGGGGCGAGCAGGGCCTGCACCTGGGCGCGCACCTGCTCGACGCGGGCGCCATCGACCCGGTCGGTCTTGGTGATCGCGACCGCGCCGCGCGGGATGCGCAGGAGGTCGAGGATCTGCAGGTGTTCGACGGTCTGCGGCATCACGCCGTCATCGGCGGCGACCACCAGCAGCGCGTAGTCGATGCCGGAAACCCCGGCGAGCATGTTGCGGATGAAGCGTTCGTGGCCGGGCACATCGACAAAGCCGATGAGTCCGCCCCCGGGCTGCGGCAGATAGGCGAAACCGAGGTCGATGGAGATGCCGCGCGCCTTTTCCTCGGGCAGGCGGTCGGTGTCGGTGCCGGTCAGCGTGCGTACCAGCGAGGTCTTGCCGTGGTCGATGTGGCCGGCAGTTGCGACAATCATCGGCTGGCCTTCAGGTGCTGCAGCTGGGTGACGAATTCATCCTCGTGGTCGAGGCAGCGCAGGTCGAGCGTCAGCGTGCCGTCGCGGATGTGGCCGATCACCGGCACCGGCAGCGCACGCAGCGCGGCCGCCAGTTTGTTGAGGTTGCCTTTTTTTTCCGCCGGGGCGATGGCGAGGCCGCAGCTCGGCATGGAGTCCACCGGCAGCGCGCCGCTGCCGATCTGCGATTTGCAGTCGGTGATCTCGACCCGCCAGTGCCCGCCCAGTGCGGCAGCCAGTGCCGGCTGCACGCGCGCGGCCTGGGCTGCTATGTCGTCGCGGTCGCGGGTGAGCAGGCGCAGCGCCGGCAGTTCCTCGCGCAGTTTTTCCGGGTGCAGGTACAGGCGCAGCACCGCATCGAGCGCAGTCAGCGTCATCTTGTCCAGGCGCAGCGAACGCTTCATCGGGTTTTTCGCGATGCACGCCATCAGGTCCTTGCGGCCCACGATCAGCCCCGCCTGCGGGCCGCCGAGCAGCTTGTCACCGCTGAAAGTCACCACGTCGGCGCCATCGGCCAGCGTCTCGCGCGGGGTGCGCTCGTGCGGGATGCCGTAGTCCTCGAGGTTGATCAGCGAGCCGCTGCCGAGATCCACCAGGAAGGGCAGGTTATGTTGATGCGCGAGTGTCGCCAGGTCGGCCTCGGGCACTGCAGCGGTGAAACCCTGCACCACATAGTTGCTGGTATGCACCTTCATGATCGCCGCGGTGCGCGGGGTGATGGCTTCGGCAAAATCCTTCAGGTGCGTGCGGTTGGTGGTGCCGACCTCGACCAGTTTCACCCCGGCGCGCGACATGATGTCGGGGATGCGGAAGGCGCCGCCGATCTCGATCAGCTCGCCGCGCGATACCAGCACCTCTCGCTTGAGGCCCAGCGTATTGAGCACGAGGTAGACCGCCGCGGCATTGTTGTTGACCGCCACAGCCTTCTCGCCGCCGGTGAGTTCGTGCAGCCAGCGCTCGACATGGCTGTCGCGTTCGCCGCGCGCCCCGCCGTCGAGATCGAATTCAAGGTTCACCGGCCGCGTCATCGCCGCATACACGGCTTTGGCCGCGCTTTCCGGCATCACTGCGCGGCCGAGGTTGGTGTGGAGCACGGTGCCGGTGAGGTTGAATACCGGTTTCAGCGATGGCGCGCTGGTGCACGCGAGCTGCGCCGCGCAGCGCTGCAGAAAGCCGGTTTCGTCGTAGGGTGCTGCGCCGTCCTGCGCCAGGCGTTCGCGCTCCGCATCGAGGGCGGCACGCAGGGTTGCAGTGATGCGGGTGCGGCCATACTGGGCGATCAGCGCAAGGACTGCTTCGGTTCCGAGGAGCCGGTCCACCGCAGGCAACGCGCGACGCGCGGCTGGGGCGGGATTCAGCATGGTGGAGAGACGTGCCGCGGGACGCGGATCGTTGGGCGGGGCATGGCTGGAACAAGGCGCGGTCGTTGAGGCGGCAGTGTAGCCCAGCGGGGGGTGATGGCGCCAGCGAGCGGCTTAGGGCACCATTTCCTGATCTGCATCAAGGGTGTGGGTAGTCCATGCGGAATAGGATCGGTCCATGAATCTGACAGATCCGCTTGCAGAGAATCCGGCATCACCAGGGGCGCCGGTATTCCACGTCCACGGCGTGAGCAAGGTGTATCACATGGGCGAGGTGGCCGTGCATGCCCTGCGTGGCATCGACCTCGATCTATATGCCGGCGAGCTGGTTGTGCTGCTCGGGGCCTCGGGCAGCGGCAAGTCGACCCTGCTCAACATACTTGGCGGCCTTGACGTACCGAGCAGCGGCGAGGTCTTCTACCTCGATCATGCACTCACTGCCGCGTCCGAGGAGGAGCTGACGCGCTTCCGGCGGGAGCATGTCGGTTTCGTGTTCCAGTTCTACAACCTGATCCCCAGCCTCACCGCGCTCGAGAACGTTGCACTGGTGACGGAGATTGCGCCACGGGCGATGCCGCCGGCAGAGGCGCTGGAACTGGTGGGGCTGAGGGAACGCCGCAATCACTTCCCCTCGCAGCTCTCCGGCGGGGAGCAGCAGCGGGTGGCTATAGCGCGCGCGGTGGCTAAGCGGCCCGATGTATTGCTCTGCGATGAGCCCACCGGGGCGCTGGATTATGCGACCGGCAGGATTGTGCTCGAGGTGCTGGCGCGGGTGAACCGCGAGTTGGGCACCACCACGGCGCTGATCACCCATAATGCCGCGATCGCGGGCATGGCCGACCGTGTGATCCAGATGAGCAGCGGCCGCATCGTCACCACGGCGCGAAACACGAGACGCCTGACGCCAGCGGATCTGTCCTGGTGAACGCGCGGCATCGCATGCTGCTGCGTGACCTGTGGCACCAGCGCGGCCAGCTGCTCGCCGCCGCGCTGGTGGTCGCCTGCGGAATTGCGTCATTCGTTTCGATGCGTCTGACCTACGAGTCGCTGCTTGCAGCACGCGACAGTTATTACCGCGTGCACCGCTTTGCCGATGTGTTCGTGCACCTGAAGCGGGCACCGGATGTCATGGCGCAGCGGCTGCGCGAGATACCCGGCGTCGCCGAAGTGCACACCCGCGTGGTGATGGGGGTGACGCTGGACGTGCCCGGTCTTGCCGAGCCGGCCACGGGGCGGCTGGTGTCGGTGCCGGACCGCCGCCAGGCCATGCTCAACGACCTGTTCCTGCGCCGAGGTCGCTACATTGAGCCTGGCAGTACCGAGGAAGTCATCGCCAGCGAGGCTTTCGCAGCCGCCAACCGCCTCGATGTCGGAGACCGCGTCGGCGCGGTCATCAACGGGCGATGGAAGTCCTTGCGCATCGTCGGGATTGCCCTGTCGCCGGAGTTCATTTTCGAGGTCGGTCCGGGTGCGCTGTTTCCCGACAACCGCCGTTTTGGCGTGCTGTGGATGGGCCACCAGGCTCTGGCTTCGGCCTTCGACATGGACGGGGCATTCAACGACGCCGTGTTCGGGCTCGCCGCCGGCGCGGTCGTGCCCGATGTCCTGTCCCGCATTGATCTCGTGCTGGAGCGCTACGGCGGGCTCGCGGCGTACGGGCGGGACGACCATGTATCGCACCGGTTCATCACTGACGAGATTGCGCAGAACCGGATCTCCTCGACCTGGATCCCGGGAATCTTCCTCGGCGTGGCGATGTTTCTGCTGCACCTCGTGCTGTCGCGGCTGGTATCGCTCCAGCGCACCCAGATCGGCCTGCTCAAGGCCTTTGGCTACGGCCGAGGCCCCGTCAGCCTGCATTATCTGCAACTTGCTGGCGCAACGGTGTCGCTGGGCGTCGTTCTCGGAACCGGCGCCGGCCTTTATCTGGGCGAGGGGCTCACCGCGCTGTATTTGGACTATTACCGCTTTCCCGCCCTGCCGCTGGTGTTCAGTCCCGAGGTGGTGGGCGCCGGGGTCGGCCTCAGTCTTGTCGCTGCCGGGCTGGGTGCGGCAGGTGCGGTTGCCCGCGCGTTTGAATTGCCGCCGGCCGAAGCCATGCGGCCGGAGCGGCCCTCCAGTTTCCATCCAGGCGTTCTGGAGCGCACCCGGCTGCGGCGGCTGCTGCCGCCCGCAGGCCGCATGATTCTGCGCAGCATTGCGCGCCGGGGCTGGAAGTCGGTGCTTTCGGCGCTGGGCATCGCGTGCGCGGTCGGTCTGCTGGTGCTCGGCGGATTTTTCATGGACACCCTCGATTACATGCTGCGCGTGCAGTTCCAGGATGTGCAGCGCGACAACGTCACGGTGTATTTCAACCAGCCGGGGTCCGCTGCAGTCCAGCATGACGTGCGGCACCTGCCCGGGGTGCTGCACGCCGAGCCGTTCCGTACCGTGCCGGCACGGCTGCGTTTCGAGCACCGCAGCCGCCGCACCGAGGTCACCGGCCTTGACGCCGGGGGCGACCTCTATCAGCTGCTCGACCGCAGGCTGCGCAGGGTCGGGCTGCCTGCCGACGGGCTGCTGCTCTCGCGCAAGCTGGCGGACGTGCTGCAGGTGGGCGCCGGCGATCGGGTGACGGTGGAAGTGCTGGAGGGCGAGCGCTTGGTGCGCAGCCTGGAAGTCGCCGGCGTCGTCGATGACCTGGTGGGCATATTCGCCTACATGGACCGCGCCGCGCTGAACCGGCTGCTGCGCGAGGATTCCGTGGCCTCAGGTGCGAGACTGAGGATTGATGTGCGCCAGTCGGCGCAGCTATACGATACGCTCAAGCATATGCCTGCGGTGGCGGGCTCGATTTTTCAAGAGGCTGCGCTTGACAGTTTCGAGCAGATACTCGACCGTAGCCTGCGCGTGTCCACGTTGATCAACGTGGTATTCGCCTGCGTCATTGCCTTCGGCGTGGTCTACAACGGCGCCCGGGTTGCTCTGTCTGAGCGCGGTAACGAGCTGGCGTCGCTGCGGGTGCTTGGGTTCACCCGGCGCGAGGTTGCCGCCATGCTGCTCGGGGAACAGGTGGTGCTCATGCTACTCGCCATCCCCTGCGGTTTTACCTTGGGGACTTGGGTGAGCTGGTTCCTGTCGATCCAGCTTGATACGGAGATGTATCGCGTGCCATTGGTGCTGACACCGGCGAGCTTCGCGTTCTCGGCTTTGGTCGTGATTGCGGCGGCCCTGGTTTCAGGCATTATCGTGGCGTCGCGCATTAACCGGCTGGATCTCATAGCAGTGCTCAAGACTCGGGAATAGAGGTATGGGGATACGCTGGCAAAAAGTGATCTACCTCCTGCTGGGCCTTGGCGTTACAGCGGTGTTCGCGCTGGCTTTCGTGTCCGATCCTGTCATGGTGGATGTCGCGATGGTCGCGCGTGGCGAACTGCAGGTGACCGTTGACGAGGATGGAGAAACACGTGCGCGCGATCGCTACGTCATCAGCGCCCCGGTGGCGGGTCGGGTAAAGCGCATTGACTTGCGCGAAGGCGATCCGGTCCGGGCGGATCAGGTCGTAGCCGAAATCCGGCCGCTGCCGCTGTCGGCTCGGGAGCGCGATGAGCAGTTGGCGCGCATTACGGCCGCGCAGGCCCTGGCGCGTGAGGCGCGCGAACGTGCCCGCCATGCCGCTGCCGACCACGAGCAGGCGCGCCGTGAATTGCAGCGTGTCGAGAAGCTGGCCCGAGACGGTTTTGTATCTGCGCAGGCGTTCGAGCGGGCGCAGGTCTCCGAGACCACTGCGGCCAACGAGTGGTTGGCGCTGGATTTCCATGCCCGTTCCGCGGAGGCGGATGCGAGGTCAGCGCGCGCGGCGTTGATGGCGATCGGTGGCAGCGGGCTGCAGGGGGCCGTATCGCTGCGGTCTCCGATTGCGGGCCGCGTGTTTCGCATCAGCGAGCGCGTCGTGGCGCCTGGAGCCGTTCTGATGATGATTGGCAGCCCGGAGGTGCTTGAAATTGTGCTGCAAGTCCTGTCTGGCGAGGCGGTCAAGATCAAGCCCGGCATGCCGGTGTTGATCGGGGGTTGGGGCGGTTCCGGCATGCTGCAGGCCCGGGTGCGCCTGGTCGAGCCGTTTGCCTTCACCAAGGTGTCGGCACTCGGAGTCGAGGAACAGCGGGTAAATGTCGTCGCTGATTTCATGGAGTCGCCGCAGGACCTCGGCGACGGCTACCGCGTTGAGGCGCGCATCGTGCTTTGGAGCGGCCGCGATGTGCTGAAGGTGGCATCAAGCGCGCTGTTCCGTCGCGGCGATGATTGGGCCGTGTTCGTGATGGACGGCCGGCACGCCCGCCTGCGGTTGGTGAAGCCGGGGCACCGAGCGCCCCTCGAAACCGAGGTGCTGGAGGGTCTGGTGCCAGGTGAGCGAGTAATAGTGCACCCGCCCAACGACATCGCAGACGGGGCACGCGTGCGCAGCCGGAGGTGAACGGGGGCGGCGCACCGCACCGCAACAAGTCGCTACCAGCCGGGTTGCAGGCTTATTCCCACAGTCTTTCAGGTAGGGGCAGTCCTGCAAGCTGTTCTGGCGTGAGCGACCGGTCGGGGGTGATGCCGTTGCGTTCGAGCACGGCCGCGAGCTGCCGCGCGTGCTGGGCGCTGTGCCAGGTGGAGCGCTCGTAGAGCATGTAGATGGGCTGCATGCCGAAGAAGGTCTTGATCTTCTGCTGGCAGCTCTTGTCTTCGAGCTTGTTCCACCAGTTCTGCAGCCGTGCGATGATGGTATCGCCATAGCGCGCGATCTCCTCGCCGGTCATGAACGTGCCGTCCTGGGGCGGCACGTTGGCGAGCTGCACTGCGTATTCGACGCCGCCCTCGACCGATTCGAGGAAGGCTTCGCCGATGCGGAAGATGTGGTGGCACATCAGCCGGATCGAGCGGTCACGGTTGGGGATCACGCGCTCCAGCAGTTGCGCGTCGGGCATCTGGCGCATCAGGCGCTGCGCGGTCTGCAGGATCACGATCCAGCGCTTGATCAGCTCTTCCGGCGGCAGCGGCTTGTGGCCGGTGCCCTGGAGGCCGACGAACTCGGCGACGTCCTCGAGGTTCTGGCCAAACACGAACTGGTCGCCCTTGGCCACCACCGGCACGTTGCGCACACCGAGTTTGAGCAGCTGCTCGCGGCCGGCGGGGTCGTTCAGGACATCAATGGCCACGAAATCAATTTGTTTGCGCGAAAGAAACTCTTTCGCCCGGAGACAGCTGCTTCACCCAGGCTGGGTGAACAGGATGAACTTGTCGGCAGCGCCCATGATGACTCCATGCAAGGCGGGTGGAAGGGGAAGTTAAGACTAATTCGGGCGGCGTTGGGCGTCAAGGAACGCAGTGCTATAATTCGAGCGCAATTCGCGACACCCTCCTTCCGAAATCCATATGCTGAAGCTGCTCGGGACTGCCACCAGTCCCTTCACCCGCAAGGTGCGGGTTGTCCTCGCCGAGAAACGCATGGAGTGCGAGTTCGTCGTGGATGCGCCGAACACGCCGCAAAGTGTGGTGGTGCGCCACAATCCGCTTGGCAAGATTCCGGTGCTGATCCTCGACGACGAGCACAGCCTCTTCGATTCGCGCGTGATCGTTGAATACCTCGACAATGCGAGTCCCGGCAACCGGCTGATTCCCGCCGAGAAACGTTCCCGCATCCAGGTGCGGCGCTGGGAGGCGCTGGCCGACGGCTGCCTCGACGCAGCGATCGCGTTGGTCAACGAAAAAAAGAAGCCGGCGGAGCAGCAGTCGGCCGACTGGATCCTGCGCCAGCAGGGCAAGGTCGATCGCGCGCTGCAGGCGATGGCTGACGAGCTTGCGGCAAAAGCCTGGTGCGCCGGGGATTTTTTCACACTCGCCGACATTGCCGTCGGCTGTTGTCTGGCTTGGCTCGAACTGCGCCTGCCCGCCATTGCCTGGCGCCAGAACCATCCCAACCTCGCGCGGCTTGCCGACAAGCTCGCGCAGCGTCCCTCGTTCCGCGATACCGCGGCCTGATCAGTTTCCGGGGAGGGCTTCGGGCGGGCAGCCGCCGTCCAGCGGCAGCGCGGGCGGCGCTTCGCGCGCCGACTCGATGATGCCGCCGCCGAGGCAGACGCGGCTTTCGTAGATCACCACCGACTGGCCCGGTGTCACCGCCCACTGGTTCTCGGAAAAATCGACCACGCAGCCTTCGCGGTCCGCCCGCGCCAGCGAGCAGGCCGAATCACGCTGGCGGTAGCGCGTTTTTGCGCCGTAGACCCAATGCGTGCGCGGCGGCTCGCCGCTGACCCAGCTGACATTGACCGCGGTGAGCTGGTCGGAGAGCAGGCGCGGGTGGTCGTGCCCCTGCACCACCACCAGACGGTTGTTGGCCATGTCCTTTTCCGCGACGTACCAGGCTTCGCCGTCGCCATCGCGGGACCCGCCGATGCCCAGTCCCTGGCGCTGGCCCAGGGTGTAGAAGGTGAGGCCCATGTGGCGCCCCACGCGGCGGCCCTCGGGGGTCACGATGTCGCCGGGATTGCCCGGCAGGTAGCGGTTGAGGAACTCACGGAACGGGCGCTCGCCGATGAAGCAGATGCCGGTGGAGTCCTTCTTGTCGTGGTTGGGCAGACCTTCGCGGCGCGCGATCTCGCGCACCTCGCGCTTGTAGAGCGTGCCGAGGGGGAACAGCGTTTTTGACAGCTGCTGCTGGTTCAGGCGGTGCAGGAAGTAGCTCTGGTCCTTGGTGCCGTCCTCGGCCTTGAGCAGCTGGTGCAGGCCGTCGACTTCGCGCACCTGGGCATAGTGGCCGGTGGCGATGCGGTCGGCTCCCAGGTTGATCGCGTGGTCGAGGAAAGCCTTGAACTTGATCTCGGCGTTGCACAGCACGTCGGGGTTGGGCGTGCGGCCGGCTTTGTACTCGCTGAGGAACTCGCTGAACACGCGCTCCTTGTACTCGGCGCTGAAGTTGACCGCTTCGATGTCGATGCCGATGCGGTCGGCGACGGCCACCGCGTCAACAAGATCCTGGCGCGAGCTGCAGTATTCGTCGCTGTCGTCATCCTCCCAGTTCTTCATGAACAGGCCCGCGACCTCGAAGCCCTGCTGTTTGAGCAGCAGCGCCGCGACCGAGGAATCGACGCCGCCGGACATGCCGATGACGATTTTCTGTTTGCGGCTCATGCTGGGTTCCGGTCAAAGTGGTGGATCGCCTGCAGCGGATAGCGCTGGCCGGCCAGATGGTCGTCCACGCAGCGCTGCAGCAGCGGGCTGCGGTGGCGGTCGGCGCAGGCGCGGATTTCGCCGGCGCTCATCCACAGCGCGCGGCGGATGCCGGCGTCGAGCTGCAATCCCGGCCTGGGCTCGGACACGGTGCCGGTGAAGGCGAAGCGCAGGTAGGTCACGCCATCGCCGGGGTGCGCATGCTGGTAGATGCCCAACAGCGCGTTCGGGGTGAAGTCGCGGGCGGATTCCTCGAGGGTTTCGCGGATCACGGCTTCGATCAGCGATTCTCCGTCCTCAAGATGCCCGGCCGGCTGGTTGTAGCGGATGCCGTAACGGGTGTCTTCTTCGACCAGCAGGAAGCGGCCGTCATGCTCGATCACCGCGGCGACGGTGACATTGGGTTTCCATTGGTGCTCACGCGGATTCATGCGGCCGTATTTTAACGGCCGGCCGTCCCGGGACGGGAATGCGGCAAAACGCGGGCGAAAAAAAAGCAGGGCCGAAGCCCTGCTTTCGAGATCCAGCCGGAGATTACTTCTTCTCGGCTTTTTTCTCGGCTTTTTTCTCGTCTTTCTTGTCGGCAGCGAAAGCCGGCGAGACGGAGACGATCGAGAACAGGGCGGCCACGAAGGCGGCGAACAGTTTGGTCATGATTTCCTCATTTTTGGTGGATTGACCGGGTGGATCCCGGAGCCCCGCCGGAAACATGCCGGCCGGAAGTGGCCGGCATGAGGCGTTGCAGGCCACACTGTAACAATCCGCTCCAAAAAAGAAAAGGCAGGGGGGTACCCCCCTGCCTTTCCCAGAGAAATGCGAGATTACTTCTTCTCGGCTTTTTTCTCTTCTTTCTTCTCGGCCTTTTTCTCTTCCTTCTTCTCGGCGGCAACGGCCGGGGCGATGGCGACGGTCGAGAACACGGCGGCGATGATGGCGGCGAACAGTTTGTTCATGATTTCCTCATTAATGGTTGATCAACCAGGCTGTTTGAGCCCTGGACCGAAAAGTCGGTCAGAGCCAATAACGCCGGCTATCGGGGGCGGTTGACAGCCGGGGGAGGGATTTCGTCAGGAATCCCTCCGTCTGGCGCGACTGAAAAAATTATCATTTATTATCAATGACTTATGATTTCCCGGGGGAAGGCCGTCGATGGACCAGGGCCCCACGCTGTAGCGGATCAGGTGCAGGGTGGGCAGACCCACTGCAGCGGTCATCCGTCGCACCTGGCGGTTCTTGCCCTCACGCAGGGTGAGTACGAGCCAGCTGGTGGGGATGTGCTGGCGCACCCGGATCGGCGGTTGCCGCGGCCATAGCCACTCCGGTGCCTCTGCGATGCGGACTTCGGCCGGCAAGGCCCGGAAGTCGCCCAGGTCGATGCCAGCCCGCAGCGGAGCCAGCGCCTCATCCGTGGCGGCGCCATCGACCTGGGCCCAGTAGGTCTTGGCCATCTTGTGGCGGGGATTAGCGATCTGATGTTGCAGCGCACCATCATCGGTCAGCAGCACCAGGCCTTCGCTGTCGGTGTCCAGCCGGCCGGCCGGGTAGACGCTGGGCTGGTCAATGAACTGCCTCAGCGTGGGCTTGTCGCCCGAAGGGCTGAACTGGCAGATCACGCCGCAGGGCTTGTTGAACAGGATCAGCGTGGCCATGTGGCGATTCTAGTGCGGTGTGACGGGAGCCCTGCGGCTGCCGCAAAAGACAACGCCCGCGGTTGCGGGCGTTGTCGGTGGTTCTGCGGCCTGTGGGGCCGGATGGGGTTTACTTGCTGCCCCAGGGCTTGATGGCCTCTTTCAGCTTGTTGTAGCCATCGAGGTAGCGCGGACGCTTGCCGGCGTAGATCTTGTCGAAGGTCGCGAGCTGGGCATCGAGCCAGGCCGCGAGTTCCTTGTTGCCGGGGTTGGCCGCCTTGTAGGCCTCGTTGATCAGCACGAAGTGGATGCGCGGATCGTAGGGGTCCTTGGTGCCGCCGACGGTTTCGTCGCCGGCGAGCAGGCGCATCAGCATCGCGTCAGCCGAGCCGAGGGTCTGTTCGTAGATCGGCGCGCCTTCCATGCGGTACATGACGCTGGTCATGTCCTTGCCGTTGGTCATGGTGAAGCCCATTTCCTTCCACACGTCGGCCATCTTGCGGCCGGTCTTGGCGTGGTCGAGCACCATCTGGCCCCATTTGCGCAGCACATCCGGCGCGTCGGCCATCAGGTCGGTCAGGCGGTCGCCGTCGAGGTCGGTCGAATAGACGATGCACTCGCGCTGCTCGATCATGTCGTGCAGCAGCAGGCCGAAGTTGGTGTCCGAGATGTGCTCGTAAATGTCGCCGCTCCAGGTCTCCATGCCTTTCTTGAAGTCCTTGGGCAGCAGCGCGACGATGGCGTCGACATTTTCCTTGTGCTCCTCGTAGGCGTCCACGGCGTACTGGCGCTTGAGCTTGAACTGGGTGCCCTGGATCAGCCAGCGGAACAGGCCCGCGTTGACCGCGTCTTCCTTGGCCTGGGTCGGCTTGGTGGCCACACGGCCGATGCAGCCGCGGTCCTTGACCAGCTGCAGGAACAGGCGCGCGGCATAGGCCATGCGCACGCCGGGGGTGTTCATTTCCGAATGGATGTTGCCGGTCTCTTTCTCCACCTTGAACTTCTTGTTGTCCTGAGAGTAGGGCAGGCCGGGCATGAAGCGTACGTTGGTGATCGAGCCGTAGGGGCGGACATTGCAGTACACGCCGGCGGCGGTTCGCAGCGGGGCGTTGGCCGACTTGCCGGCGACGACGACTTTCTTGCCGCCGTCATTGACCATGAAATCGCCCGCGGTGGACCATTTCAGACAGGTGTAGTCCATCTTGCCGAACCACTCCAGCGACTTCAGCTTGGTGTCATGGCGGAACTGGGCCATCATCGGAACGCCGAGGAAGGGCAGGCCGAGCACATCGAGCGCCATGATGGTGCCGTTCAGGGCGAAGGTGTCGGTGAGCGCGTGGGCAACCGGATTGACGCCCCCGGCGAAATTGCCGCCTTCCCAGATGATCGCGTCGCTGATGCCGCGCGGCTGGGTCTTGGAGCGCTTGAACACGCTGTCCAGGTATTTGAAGAGGTCGCCGCCGTTTTCTTCCTGCGCGATTTTCAGCAGGTCCAGTTTTCCGCTCATTTAAGGTCTCCGTTCCGATTGGGGCATGCAAGATGGGCGCGCAAGGGCGCCGGGTGGGGCTTGCGGGCGCTGGCGGGGCCCGCGGCCGTGACCGCCTGCACCGTTCAAGACGGCCGGCAGGTCAAGGAGGCGATTATCGCATTATTTGCCGGGCCTGCCAGAGGCTTGCCAGCCTTGGGGCAGGCGGCACAGGGCGTAAAAAAGCCCGCGCCGGAAGGCGCGGGCTTTGCCGTGCAGGGCCGCGAACCCGGAAGGGCGCGCGGCGGAAAAGCGTGTTCAGGCTGCTTGGATATTCGAGGCCTGTTTGCCCTTCGGGCCCTGGGTGACTTCGAAGGAGACTTTCTGGCCTTCCTTGAGCGTCTTGAAGCCGCTCATCTGGATGGCCGAGAAATGCGCGAAGAGGTCTTCGCTGCCGTCATCGGGGGTAATGAAGCCGTAGCCTTTGGAGTCGTTGAACCATTTCACAGTGCCAGTTGCCATATGCCTGCCTTGATAGAAAAGCGGATGGGCTCCGCGATTTGTTCGAGTTCCAAGGATCGCACCGGCCAAAATCTGGTATAGCACTGGTCTTGCGATGAAGCCTGAACCCCAACACCCGACTGCTTTCTAGGTTATTTGTGCGGGAAAGTCAAGTGCCGGCAGCGGTGCCCCCGGATGGGTCCGGCAAGCCCGTTTTTGGTGCCATTTCGGCACTTGAAAATTTCAGGATTCCAGACACAATAGTCGCGCAGTCCCCATTGATTGAACACGGCATTCCCGACCTCACCAGGCATGGCCAATCGGCAGCGTGAAGACACCGTCCTTGAGGCGAAGCGTAGCAAGACCAAGCCGCCCCCGATGTTCAAGGTGCTGCTGCTCAACGACGACTACACTCCGATGGATTTCGTGATCGGGGTATTGCAGCGGTTTTTCGGTTTGAACCGCGAGCGCGCGACCCAGGTCATGCTCAAGGTTCACCGCGAGGGCATGGGGGTTTGCGGTATCTTTCCCCGCGATGTTGCAGCGACCAAAGTCGAACAGGTAAAGTCGTACGCCAAGCAGCACCAGCATCCGTTGCAGTGCGTGATGGAAGAAAATTGAGACCAGCCCAGGAACCGACACCATGATTGCCCAGGAACTCGAAGTCAGCTTGCACATGGCGTTTATGGAGGCGCGGCAGAAACGGCACGAATTCATCAC
>JAJTHX010000073.1 GCA_021300125.1 Betaproteobacteria bacterium
GACCCGCGCGAACATCTCGCGCAGGCCCAGTGCGGTCCAGCCCGAGGGCAGGGGGTGTTGTTCGTCGATTTCCGCGGCGTAGCAGTGGCGGCCGTCGAGCATGCCGAGGTAGGTGCTGCGGCGGGTTTCGATGCCGTGCTCGGCGAGGCCCGTGCATTGCGGCAGCGCGGCCGAGGCGGGGTCAATGACCAGGATAGACGAGCGCTGGAAGGCGAACCACAGCGCCGGTTGTTCCAGCCTTTCCGGCGGGATGTGTAGTGGAATGTAAATTGGTTCGGACATCGCTGCGGCCTTGCGCTGGTGGTGTTTCCTCGCAGTCGCCGGTGTCCTTGCCGGGTTGAGGACCGCGACATCCGGCAGGTGGAAGTGGTGGGCGGTACTGGGATCGAACCAGTGGCTTCCACCGTGTGAAGGTGGCACTCTACCGCTGAGTTAACCGCCCGGGCCGTCGACGATTTTACCACTGGCCGCGGGCCGCCGCCAAACCGCTGGCTATAATCGGCACTCTCATGCAGATCCGCAACATCACGGTCATCGGTGCCGGCATCGTCGGCATCGCCACTGCCAGTTACCTGCGCCGCGACGGCCATGCCGTCACTGTTGTTGACCGCAGCCCCCCCGGCGAGTACTGCTCTTTCGGCAATGCCGGCATCCTAAGCCCCGGCTCCTGCGTGCCCATTGCGATGCCCGGTATCCTCGGCCAGGTGCCCGGTTATCTGCTGGATCCGCTGGGGCCCCTGGCCCTGCGCTGGTCGTACCTGCCCAAGGCCATGCCCTGGCTGCTGCGTTTTGTGGCGGCGGCCGATCGCCAGCGGGTCGAGCGCATTGCCGACGGCTTGCGCGCGCTGCTGTCACAGACTTTCGAAGCCTATGCGCCGCTGGTGAAGAACGCCGGCGTCGAAGACCTGATCCACCGCAGCGGCTACATCGCGGTGTATTCGGACCGCAAGGCCTACGAGGCCGATGCCCTGGGCTGGAAGCTGCGCCGCGACCGCGGCGTGATCGTTGATGAACTCGATGCCGATGAGTTGCGCCGCCGCCTGCCGCAACTGCAGGGCGATTTCCGCATGGGCCTGTTCCTGCACGACCATGGCTGGTGCGCCAATCCGGAGCGCCTTACCAAGTCGCTGGCCGCGCAGTTCGAGCGCGATGGCGGACGCATCCTGCGGCGCCATGTGCTCGGCATCGATGTCGGCCCTGAGGGGCCGCGCGCGCTGCGCACCGACGCCGGCGACCTGCCGGTGGAGACGCTGGTGATCTGCGCGGGTTCCCACTCCAATGAATTCAGTGCGGCGCTGGGCGACGCGGTGCCGCTGGAGGCGGAACGGGGCTACCACGTGACGTTTTCGGACCCCCGCTACGAGTTGCCGGTGCCGGTGATGCTGCCCGAGCACAAGTGCTTTGTGACGCCGATGGAGATGGGCCTGCGCATTGCCGGACAGAGCGAATTCGCCGGCATCGGGGCTGCGCCGGACTATCGCCGTGCGGACCGTCTTGCCACGCTGATGCAGCGCCTGTTTCCGGGTATCAGCCGCGTCGACGCCACGCAATGGATGGGGCGGCGGCCGTCGATGCCAGATTCGACGCCGGTGATCGGCCGCGCCACCCGCTTCGCCAATACCTGGTATGCCTTCGGCCACGGTCATGTCGGATTGTGCGGCGGCGGGCCTACCGGCCGCCTGGTGGCTGACCTGGTTGCGGGGCGCAGCCCGCGCATCGATATTGCCCCTTACCGTCCGGACCGCTTCTGAGCGCAAGGCCCGTGCCCGGCCTCGCGTAAAATAGCGCCCTTTTTCAGCGATACCCACCGGAATGAGCATGGTCCGCACCCGTTTCGCGCCGAGCCCCACCGGCTATCTGCACATCGGTGGCGCCCGCACCGCGCTGTTCTGCTGGGCGTTTGCCAAACAGCAGGGCGGCACTTTCATCCTGCGCATCGAGGACACCGACCGCGAGCGCTCCACCGAGGCCTCGGTCCAGGCCATCCTCGACGGCATGAACTGGCTGGGCATGGACTATGAAGGTCCGTACTTCCAGATGCAGCGCCTGGAGCGCTACAGGCATGCGGTTGAACAGCTGCTGCGCGACGGGCATGCCTACGAGTGTTATGCCACGCGCGAGGAAATCGACTCATTGCGCGAGCAACAGCGCGCCCGGGGCGAGAAGCCGCGCTACGACGGGCGCTGGCGGCCCGAAAACGCCAGGCGCCTCGGTTTGAAGCCGCCGGCCGGCGCGAAGCCGGTGATCCGTTTCCGCACGCCGGACAGCGGGGAGGTCACCTTCAATGACCTGGTCAAGGGGCCGATCACGGTGGCCAACGCCGAACTAGACGACCTGGTAATCATGCGCGCCGACGGCATTCCCACCTACAACTTCGGCGTGGTCATTGATGATATCGACATGGCAATCACCCATGTCGTGCGCGGCGACGACCATGTCAACAACACGCCGCGGCAGATCAACATCTACAGGGCCCTGGGCGCGAGCCTGCCGCTGTTTGCGCACCTGCCGATGATCCTCGGCGCCGACGGCGAGCGGCTGTCGAAGCGCCATGGCGCGGTGAGCGTGATGCAGTACCACGAGGACGGCTACCTGCCGGAGGCCCTCAACAACTACCTCGCCCGCCTGGGCTGGTCGCACGGCGATGCCGAAAAGTTTTCCATGCCGCAGCTGGTCGAGTGGTTTGACCTGCGGCACATCAGCAAGTCGCCGGCGCGTTTCGACCCGGAAAAACTGGCCTGGCTCAACCAGCAGTACCTGAAGGAGGCCGATGACGCTCGGCTGGCGGCGCTGATGGCGCCGTTTCTCGAGCGTGACGGCTGTATGCTCACGGGCGGGCCCGAGCCGAAGCGGGTGGCCGCGCTGCTGAAGGAGCGCGTCAGCACCATCGAGGAACTGGCCGATGCCGCGGTGTATTTCTACCGCGCGCTGGAACCGTCGGTGGAACTGCGCAAACAGCACTACACCGCGGCGGTACGCCCCGCGCTGTCTGCGCTGCTGGAGCGCCTGACGGCGATCGAATGGAACCGGGCCAACATCAGCGCGGCGATGAAGGCCGTGGCTGCCGAGTGCCAGCTGAAGTTTCCGCAATTGGCGATGCCACTGCGGGTGATGGTCACCGGAGAGCCGCAGACTCCTTCGGTGGATGCCACCCTGGAGCTGATCGGGCAGTGCCCTGTGCTCGAGCGCATGGCGCGGGAGCTGGCGCATTTCCCCGGCTGAGCTGGTCATGGTCGAGACGGGGAAAAAGAAAAGCCGCTCTGTGAGCGGCGTTTCAGTGAATGGCGTCCCCACGGGGATTCGAACCCCGGTTACCGCCGTGAAAGGGCGATGTCCTAGGCCTCTAGACGATAGGGACTGCGTCCGGTTGATGCGTAAACTTGGTGCTGGTAGTGCAACTACTGGTGGAGGTAAGCGGGATCGAACCGCTGACCTCTTGCATGCCATGCAA
>JAJTHX010000411.1 GCA_021300125.1 Betaproteobacteria bacterium
GAAGTACCCCAGCAAGGCCGTCCGCTGGATCGTGCCGTTCCCGCCGGGCGGTGGCAACGACACCATCGCGCGCCTGATCGGGCAGCAGCTCGCCACAGCGCTCGGCCAGCAGGTGCTGATCGATAACCGTCCTGGTGCAGCCGGGGCGCTTGGCGCGCAGGTCGCGGCCAGCGCGCCGGCCGACGGCTACACCATGTTCCTCGCCGGCGTCGGCAGCCACGGCCTCAATCCCAACCTGCGGCGCAAGCTGCCTTACGACGCGGTCAAGGATTTCGAGCCGATCAGCCTGATTGCCTCGGCCCCGCTGCTGGTGGTGGTGCATCCCTCGCTGCCCGTAAAAAGCGTGAAGGACCTGATTGCGCTGGCCAAGGCCAGACCCGGTGTCATCAACTACGCCTCCAACGGCACCGGCGGCTCCTCGCACATGGCGGTGGAGCTCTTCGACATGCTGGCCGGCACCCGCATGACGCATGTGCCGTACAAGGGCCTGGCGCCGGCGCTGACCGACCTGATGTCGGGTGAAGTGCAGGTGATGTTCTCGAGCGCGGTGGCGATGCTGCCGCAGGTCAAGGCGGGACGTCTGCGGGCGGTCGCGATGACCGGGTCGAAGCGTTCAGCCGCGATTCCCGACATTCCGACCGTTGCCGAGGCCGGGCTCAAGGGTTACGAGACCGGTTCCTGGTACGGCGCGGTGGCGCCCGCGGGAACGCCCAAACATGCGATCGACCGGTTGTCGAATGAAATCATCCGCATCACCAAGTCGCCGGCGATCACCAACAAGCTCAACGAGGAGGCGGTGATTCCGGTCGGCAGCACGCCGGCAGAGTTCGGTGCCTACATCCGCTCCGAGATCGCGCGCTGGGCCCAGGTGATCAAGCAGGCGAAGATCGCGGTCGAGTGATTGCCCGTGCCTGCCGTGTCCTGTTCTGCGTGCTGCTGGCCTTGGCGGCACACGGCGGCGTTGCGCAGCCGGTGAAGCCGGTGGGCATTGCCGCCTGGTTCTCGCAGTTGCAGCGCCCCGACTCGCCCAACCACTGGCTGGTGGCGCCCGCGGATTTTGCAGTGAAGCCCGATACCGTGGCGCCGGTGTATGCGCTGCCGGCAGCGCAGCTGCGCGAGGCCTTCACTGCCTTGCTGCGCGCTCAGCCCCGCGTGGCAATTGTCGCCGAGCATGGCGACGGCCTGCATGCGGTGGCCACCACGGCCGTGTTCCGTTTCGAGGATGACGTGCGCGTGCAGTTCATCGCGCTGTCGCCGGCGCAATCCACGCTGGCGATTTATTCCGCGTCGCGGGTCGGCTACTGGGATCTCGGCGCCAACCGCCGCCGCATCGAGGACTGGCTGGCCCGTCTGCAGACACCCTGATCGCGGAACCCCTGCGCGCTTCGGCGGTCCATGTCCTGCCCTGACAATGGAGAAGCAGGATGAAGCTGCTGGTGTGGAGCGTATTCGCCCTGTTTGCCCTGCTGTGGACGGTGCTGGCCTGGATCGTGGCGCGGCTTGCCGGTGCCGCAGCAGTGGCTGTGCGCGAGCAGGGCGGCATGCCGGCCTCCGCGGAAACCCCCTGGAACTGGCAGCTTCCGCCTGAACTCCTGCCCTGGATAGACCCGGCGGTGCTGCTTTACCTGCAGCAGATGATGAGCTGGAGTCTCGAAGGCCTGCGCGATGCCTTGCCGTTTTTCGGCGCGCTGCTGGGCTGGATTGTGCCTCTGACCTGGATCGGCTGGGCCATGGGCATGGTGCTGATGCTCGCGGCCGCCGCATTCGCGCACTGGCTCGCGGCGCGCGCGCAGGAGCCGGCGCGAAACTGAGCGGCGCCGTTCCCGCGCAGGTGCATCAGTCCATCCGGATGTTCGCTTCCTTGATCACCCGCGCCCACTTGGTGATTTCGCTGCGCAGGTATTTGGCCAGTTCCTCGGGCGTGCCGCCTTCGGGATCGACGCCGGACTTGGTCAGGAATTCGCGGATGCCCGGATCGGCCAGCACCTTGCGGAACTCCTCGTTGAGCCGGTTGACGATGTCGCGCGGCGTGCCGCGCGGCGCCAGCATCGCATACCAGACGCCGGCATCGAAGCCCGGCACGCCAGACTCCGACACGGTCGGCACCTGCGGCATGCTGCTCACGCGCTTGGTGGTGCTCACCGCGATCGCGCGCAGGCGTCCGGCCTGGATATGGCCGGTGGAGGCAATCGGCGTTGCGAACAGCAGCTGGGTCTGGCCGGAGATGGTATCCACCAGCGCCGGGCCGCCGCCCTTGTAGGGCACGTGCACGAGGCGGATGCCGGTCATGGTGTTGAGCAGTTCGGTGGCGAGGTGCGCGCCCGAGCCGTTGCCCGAGGAGGCATAGAGGATTTCACCCGGCCGCTTTTTCGCGATCGCGATCACGTCCTTCATCGTTTTCGCCGGCAGCGACGGATGCGCCACCAGCAGGTAGGCGCCGTTGGCGAGCATCATGATCGGTTCGAAATCCTTCACCGGATCGTAGGGCAGCTTCGGATACAGGCCGGGATTCACCGCGAGTTGCGCGGTGAGGCCCAGCACAAAGGTGTAGCCGTCGGGTGCCGCGCGTGCCGCGGCTTCCATGCCGATGTTGCCGCCGGCGCCGCCACGGTTGTCCACGACCACCTGCTGGCCGATGTTTTCCGCCATCCTGCGCGCGAAGGGGCGTGCGATGGTGTCGCTGCCGCCGCCGGGCGGGTAGGGCAGAATCAGCCGCAGCGGTTTCACCGGGAAGGCCTGGGCCTGTGCCGCGGGACCCGCAGCGACCAGTAGGGCTGCCACGAGAATAAAATTTAAGTATTTGATTTTATTCATTTATTTTTCTCCTCCGGGACGCTCAGCGGCGGCCCTGATGACTGCTGATGGCGAGTACGGCGCGTGCGCCACTGCGGTTGCTCCAGGCGTGGCGCACACCTTTGAGCAGCGCCACTTCACCGGCTCTGAAGTGCACTTCGCCGTGGTCGAGCAGCAAGGTCACTTCGCCCTCGAGCAGCACGCAGTAATCGAACGTCGCGGTCTGCTGCAGATAGGGATGTTTCGCGCCCGCATGCCAGGCTGAAGCGCCGGGTGAACCCATGGCCGCAAAAAATTTCCGCGCGTCATCCACGGTGGCCTTGCCCTGCCAGCTCGCATCCGGCGGCAGGATGTCGACACGGAACACGGTGCCGCCGTTTTGCGGTTCCATCGTGCGCGGCAGATGCAGCGTTTCATAGACAATCGGCGCCGGGCAGCCTGCGGTGACCCACATGCGCTGCGAGGCAAATCCCGGACGCGCGGGGTCTGTCAGCACATCGGGGCAGGGGCCGTCACTGACGATGACGCTTTTGCCGTCGGAGGGCCGGTCGATGGTGACGATGCGGCGGTTGAGCCGGATGCCCGGCGGCGCCGCTTTCGGCGCGAGCGGTGCATCGTTACCCAAGGCGGTGCCGACGCCGCCGGGAAATTCCGCGCCGATCATGTCGAAAGCCATTTGCGCGTCGGTCGGGTAGGCCCACTCATGCCAGGCGCCGATCTGAATCACGATATCGCCAGGCTGCATCAGCACCGTGCCCTCGTCCAGGCGCAGTTCGCGATTGCCGATGAGCATCATGCCGTAGTCCACCGTCTGCGTTTTGTGCATCGACGAGGTATAGAGGCTGTTGCCGCCGCGGTCCCAGGTGCCGGTGGTGCCCGGGCGCAGCTTGGGCGGGTGGTGCGGAATCACTTCCGGGTCCTTCGCCGGGTCATAGTCGGCAGGGCGGCCCACGCTCTGCACCACGCGCAGGTGACCGCCGCGCGGCTCGCCGGGAAAACGGTATTTGAGCAGGCTGTCATCGCTGTCGCACGAAAGCGCCATCGGGGAATCGTTCCACACCCAGAGGTCGGTATGGCCGCGTCCGGCGGACATCGATGAGGGGTGCGCGTTGGGCGCGGGACCGTCGATCTGCACGACCGACAGGCCTTGCGCATCATTGCCGGCGACCAGGCGGCGGATGGGTCTGAGGCTGGACATGATGGAGTTTACGGTTGGAATGAATGCGAGTGCAGTGTCGAGGCAAGCGGTGCTGACAGGCATCGGTTTCGCGGCGGACATGATATGCAAAACCGCGGGGACACGCCGCAAAAATCCAGACTCTGGACAAAGCGCGCGGTGCACAACCAGTCCCTGCTACATTCAGCCAGACGCAAGCAGCGGACCATGGCCATCGTTTTGCGCGGGTCCGGCCTCCGGCCTCCGGTGTCCAGGATGCGGAAGGGCGCTGAAGGGCGGTGAAGGGAGTGCAGGATGCGGATTGCAGTTGTTGCGCTGGCCATGCTGACTGGCCTCTCAGGATTACCCGCCTACGCTGTGGCCGGGACTGAGTATCCGCTACGCCCGCTGCGGTTCATCCTGCCGTTTCCTGCGGGCGGCGCCACCGACACCATCGGCCGCACCCTTGCGCAGAAACTCGGTGAATCGATGGGCCAGAATGTCCTTGTCGACAACAGGCCCGGCGCGGGCGGCAACCTTGGCGTCGAACTTGCCGCGAAATCGGCGCCCGACGGCTACACCCTGCTGTTGTGCTCGCCGACCTGCGCCATCAGCCCCAGCCTGTACCGCCGGCTCAACCATGACCCGCAGCGCGACCTTGCGCCGATCAGCCTCGTGGCGACGATACCGACACTGCTGATCGTCAACCCGGCGGTGCCGGCAAAGTCGCTGAAGGAACTGCTTGAACTCGCGCGTTCGCGGCCCGGGCAGCTGAACTACGGCTCCGGCGGCGTGGGTTCATCCAATCACCTCGCGATGGAGCTGATGAAATCGTTGGCGCGCATCGACATCGTGCATGTCGCTTACAAGGGCACCGGACAGGCACTGGCCTCGCTGGTAGCCGGAGAAATCCAGATGGTCGCGATCAGCCCGCCAGCCGCGCTGCCCCTGCTGCCCTCCGGCAAGGTGCGCGTGCTCGCGGTGCTGCGCGAACGGCGCATTGCGGCACTGCCTGAGGTGCCAACCGCGGTTGAGGCCGGTTTGCCCGGTCTCCAGGTCAACACCTGGTACGGCATGCTGGTCCGCAGCGGCACCGCCGGGGCACTGGTCACCGTGCTCAACACGCATGTCAACGCCGCGCTGAAATCGCAGGATGCCCGAGAACGCCTGGCCCTGGCCGGTGTCGAGGCGGTGGGCAGTTCGCCGCAGCAGTTCGGCGATTTCATGAAATCGGAGATCCAGCGCCTGGGCCGGATCGTGCGCGAAGCCGGCATCAAGGCTGAATAGTCGCGGGCATCCCGCTTGACGCGCCGCCGGCATTCTTCAACACTCGCCTGTTGATGAAGGGGAGCGCCTGATTGAAATCGATGCTGTCCAATGGACTGCTGCTGAAAAGCCTGCTGCTCGCAGCACTGGGCGTGACTGCCGCAGCCGCAACCACCGACATCTTCCGCTCACCGATGCTGCTGCGCGATGTGAATCCCGCGCTGTGGGCCGAGCCCTTCCGTGGTGTCACCCGCGACGGCAGGGTGGTCCCTGGCCTGTTCGAACTCGCGCAGACGGGCGTATCCACCGCACCGGTGCAGCGGGCGGCGGCGGGCTTCCTGCGCAGCCTGGACGAAGAGCAGCGCAAAAAGACCCTGTTCGCCGTCACTGATGACGAGTGGCGGCGCTGGGATAACCGCCATTTCCCGACGCGTCAGGGCATCGGGTTTTTCGAGATGACGCCGCAGCAGCGCCAGCGCGCCTTCGAACTGATGCGCGAAAGCCTCAGTGCCAATGGCCTGCGCCTGAGCCGGCACATCATGAACCTCAACGGCACGCTGGCCGAACTGTCCGGCAGGCCGGAGGAATACAGCGAATGGTTCTACTGGATCACGCTGATGGGCGAGCCCTCGGCCACCGCGCCCTGGGGCTGGCAGCTCGAAGGCCACCATCTCAGCATCAACTACTTCGTGCTCGGTGACCAGGTGGTGATGACCCCGGTGTTCATGGGCTCGGAACCAGTGCGCGCCGATGAGGGCCGCTTCAAGGGCACGGTGGTGCTGCAGGAGGAGCAGGACAGGGGCCTTGCATTGATGATCGCGCTGGATCCTGCGCAGCAGGCTGAGGCTCGACTGCGCAAGGACAAGAGCGGTGATGATGTGCTGTCCGCAGCCTACAAGGACAACCTGGTGCTCGACTTTGCCGGCCTGCGCGCCTCGAAGCTCGATGCCGCGCGCAAGGCGCAGCTGCTCGATCTTGTCACCCAGTATGTCGGCAACATCAAGGAGGGCCACGCCAAAGTGAAAATGTCCGAGGTCCAGAAGCACCTCGACGACACCTGGTTCGGCTGGATCGGGGGCACCGATCCCGGCAGCGTGTTCTATTACCGCATTCACAGCCCGGTGATCCTGATCGAGTTTGACCACCAGCGGCCGGTCGCGATCGGCCGTTCCGGCAACGCCACGCGCAACCATATCCACACCGTGGTTCGCACGCCCAACGGAAACGACTACGGCAAGGACCTGCTGCGCCAGCACCATCAGCGGCACAAGCACTGAGTTCAAGCCCATGCCCCGCCCCGTCCAGCCACTGATCATTGACCTTGAAGCCCCGGGCCTCGGGCGCGACAGCTACCCGATCGAGGTCGGCGTCGCGCTCGATGACGACCGCAAGTTCTGCTCGCTGATCCGCCCCCAGCCGCAATGGGCGTACTGGGACCATGAGGCCGAGCGCGTGCACGGCATCGCGCGCGAACGGCTGCAGCAGCGCGGCAAACCGGTGGCCGAGGTCGCGGCGGGACTCAACCGCCTGCTGGAGGCCAAAACCCTGTATTCCGACGGCTGGGTGGCGGACAGGCCGTGGCTGACCAGGCTGTTCCATGCTGCGGGCATGGCCATGAACTTCCGCGTCAGCCCGCTTGAACTTATCCTCAGCGAAGAACAGATGGCGCGCTGGCACGAGGTGAAGCAGGAGGTGCTGGCCAGCGTCGAACAACGGCGGCACCGCGCCAGCATTGATGCCTGGGTGGTGCAGCAAACCGACCGCAGCACCGCGGCTGCGCTGACGCGGCACTGAAGCCGCAGGCGGCACGTGGCCGCTTGCGATGTGCTGCAGCCAGGCTCAGCGCACGATCAGTGTCGGCGTGCTGCAGCCGGCAATGGTTTTCTGGGCAACCGATCCCAGCATCAGGCTGGTCAGGCCGCCGCGTCCGTGCGAGCCCATCACCAGCAGGCTGCTGTGGTTGCCGCGGGCATGGTTGGCCAGCTTTTCGCCGGGATCTCCGCTGACGCGCAGGGTGCGATAGCGGACCCCGGCTTTGTCCGCGAGCCGCAGCGCATCGCGGGTGGCGCTTGCAAACTCGGCGTCGCGCCCGGCCGCGAGCGCCTTGTTGCTCGCGCTGGAGGGCAGCCGCGGCACCCCGGGGCTGACATGCATGAAGGTGATGCGGCCGCGCGGCGCCAGCCATTGGCGGTTTCGCAGCAGGAAGGACACGGCGCGCCGGGTGTGCGCGCTGCCGTCGACGGCAACCAGCACTTCGCCCTCGGGGGGCGACAGGTGACCCTCGCGCACCACCAGCAGGGGCGTTTCGCATTCCGCGATCACTGTTTGTGTGA
>JAJTHX010000276.1 GCA_021300125.1 Betaproteobacteria bacterium
CGGCTACACCGGCGTGCTGACCCTGTTCCTTTGAATGCCGCCGGTCCGGATCACTGAAGTATGCTACCGAGGAGTCCGCCCATGTCCCCTGAGCGCTTGCTGGCCGAGCTGAACCTGTCCTGGCTCGACATTTCGGCGCTGGTCTTTTTCCTGGTGTGCTGGATCGGTTATCCGCTGTTCGCGGTATGGCGCGGGCGGCGCAGTCCGTCCCTGCACAGCACGATGGACCGCTACCGCCGCGACTGGATGCTGCGCATGATCGAGCGCGACAACCGCATGGTCGATGTCAACATCATGCGCAACCTCACGCGCAGCTCGCAGTTCTTCGCCTCGACCACGATGCTGGTGCTGGGCGCGCTGATCGCGCTGCTCGGCTACGTGCAGCAGGCGATGGACGTGGTTTCGGGCCTGCCGTTCACGGTCAAGGCTTCGCAGCGCCTGCTCGAGATCAAGATGCTGCTGCTGGTGCTGATCTTCGTCTATGCCTTTTTCAAGTTTTCCTGGGCGATACGGCAGCTCGGATTCTGCTCGACGCTGATCGGCGCGGCGCCGAAGATGCCGAAGGAAAACCCCGAGCAATACGCGCCCGAAATCAACCGCATCGCCGCGATCACTTCGTATGCGGGCACCAATTTCAACAATGGTCTGCGCTCGTATTATTTTGCGCTGGCGGCGATGACCTGGTTCCTGCATCCCTGGCTGATGCTGGCCGCCACCGCCTGGGTGGTCTATGTGCTGCAGCACCGGGAGTTTGCCTCGCTGACGCTGCGCACCCTGCAGGCGAACGATACCTCGACCGACGCGAGATACTGAGGCCGCCATGACCGCGCTGCTCAGGGTCCTTGATAACGATGATGTGGCACGGGTCCTCGACCTCGACGACGCGCTCTCGGCCCTCGACCGCATGTACCGCGCGGTTGCCGCTGGCGAGGCGGTGGAGGGCACCCGCAGCCAGACCCATGTCGCCACCGCGGAAGAGGGTATCGATTACTGCCTGAAAACCATGGACGGTGCGGTGGGGGATTCCGGCTACATGACGCTGCGCCTGACTTCCGACATCGTTGACAGCCGCGAGGTCAATGGCCTGCCGCGCCGCGAAAAGCTGCCGCGCGGACCCGGCGGCACCTGGTGCGGCCTGATCCTGCTGTTCAGCACGCGCGAGCTGGCGCCGGTGGCGATCATGCACGACGGCTACCTGCAACTGGTGCGTGTGGCCTGCACCGGCGCCCTCAGCGTGCGTCACCTCGCCCGCGAGGATGCCGGCGATCTGGGCCTGCTCGGTTCCGGTGGCCAGGCCTGGTGGCATCTCGCCGCGCTGGCGCGGGTGCGGCGGCTGCGCCGCGTACGCGTGTTCAGCCCCAACCCGCAGAAGCGGGAAGCATTGGCCGCGCGTGC
Source organism: Betaproteobacteria bacterium (assembly GCA_021300125.1). Classification (GTDB taxonomy): domain Bacteria; phylum Pseudomonadota; class Gammaproteobacteria; order Burkholderiales; family SG8-41. The sequence goes on from JAJTHX010000276.1 coordinate 1,396, forward strand.
CGTCCGCGAACTGGGCCTGCCGGTCGAGGCGGTGGCCGACGCGCGCGCCGCAGTCGAGGGTGCCGATCTGGTCGTCGCCGCCACCAACACCAGCGTGCCGATCCTGCGCGGCGAGTGGCTGGCACCCGGAGCGCATGTCATCTCCATCGTCAGCGGCGACAAGTCCGCACCGCGGCGGGAGATTGACGACGAGACCGTGCGCCGCGCCGCGCGCGTGGTCGCGCACTGGAAACAGAATGCGATGCACCACGGTACCGGCGATCTGGCCGGCCCTGTCGCCGCGGGTGTGCTGCGCTGGGCCGACGTCGCGGACCTGAGTGATGTCATTGCCGGCAAGGCGCCGGGGCGGCAGCGAGCGGAGGACATCACGCTGTTCAAGAACAACGGCGGCATGGGGCTGCAGTTTGCCGCGCTCGCCCCGGTGGTCCATGAGCGTGCCTGCGCAGCCGGCGCGGGCAAGCCGCTGCCGGCGGAATGGTTCCTTGAGCGCATGGTGCCGTGACGCCGCGGCGTCACCATAAAAAAACGGCCGGGGGAAACGGCCGTTTTTGTTGCTGGGGCGTGCCGGTTACAGCAGCGGCACGATCAGCAGCGCGACGATGTTGATGATCTTGATCAGCGGGTTCACAGCCGGGCCGGCGGTGTCCTTGTAGGGATCGCCCACGGTGTCGCCGGTCACCGCGGCCTTGTGCGCCTCGGAGCCCTTGCCGCCGTGGTTGCCGTCCTCGATGTACTTCTTGGCGTTGTCCCAGGCGCCGCCGCCGGTGCACATCGAGATCGCGACGAAGAGGCCGGTGACGATGGTGCCCATCAGCATGCCGCCCAGCGCCTGGATGCCGGCATCCTTGCCCATCAACGCGCCAACGATGAACGCCACTGCAACCGGCGCCAGTACCGGCAGCAGCGAGGGGGCGATCATTTCCTTGATTGCGGCGCGGGTCAGCATGTCCACCGCGCGGGAGTAATCCGGCTTGGCGGTGCCTTCCATGATGCCCTTGATCTCCTTGAACTGGCGGCGCACTTCGACCACCACCGAGCCCGCAGCGCGGCCGACGGCTTCCATCGCCATGGCACCGAACAGGTAGGGAATCAGGCCGCCGACAAATAGGCCGATGATGACCGCAGGGTTGGACAGGTCAAACGTGATGACGCGGCCGGTTTCCTCGATCTTGTGGGTGTAGTCGGCGAACAGCACCAGGGCAGCCAGGCCGGCGGAGCCGATGGCATAACCCTTGGTCACCGCCTTGGTGGTGTTGCCCACGGCATCCAGCGGATCGGTCACGTCACGCACCGACTTCGGCATTTCCGACATTTCTGCGATACCGCCGGCGTTGTCGGTGATCGGGCCGTAGGCGTCGAGTGCCACGATGATGCCGGCCATCGACAGCATCGAGGTCGCGGCGATGGCGATGCCGTAGAGGCCGCCCAGGGCGTAGGCGACGTAGATCGCCACGCAGACTGCCAGCACGGGCCAGGCGGTGGAGCGCATCGATACGCCGAGGCCGGCGATGATGTTGGTGCCGTGGCCGGTGGTCGAGGCCGCTGCAACGTGGCGCACCGGCGCGTACTGGGTGCCGGTGTAGTACTCGGTGATCCACACCAGGAAGGCGGTCAGCGCGAGGCCCACCACGGCGGTGCCGTAGAGCTTCATAACCGTCAGGTTCGGATAGTGTTCGGCGATGTTGCCGAGCATCCAGCTGGTGATCGGGTAGAAGGCGATCAGCGCCAGCACGCCGGCGACGATCAGGCCGCGGTAAAGCGCGCCCATGATGTTTTTGCCGTCGGAGGTCTTGACGAAAAAGGCGCCGACGATCGAGGCGATGATGGCGAAGCCGCCCAGCGCCAGCGGATACATGATGGCGCCCTGCACCACTTCCGGTTTCGGCAGCATCAGCGCCGCCAGCACCATGGTCGCGATGATGGTGACCGCGTAGGTCTCGAACAGGTCGGCGGCCATGCCGGCGCAGTCGCCGACGTTGTCACCGACGTTGTCGGCGATCACCGCCGGATTGCGCGGATCGTCTTCCGGGATGCCGGCTTCGACCTTGCCCACCAGGTCGGCGCCGACGTCGGCGCCCTTGGTGAAGATGCCGCCGCCCAGGCGCGCGAAGATCGAAATCAGCGAGGAGCCGAAGGCGAGGCCGATCAGTGGCTTGACCACGTCGCTCATCTTGGCGTCCGCGCCGGCGGTGGCCGTGAGGTACCAGTAGAACAGCACGGTGCCGAGCAGGCCGAGGCCGACCACCAGCATGCCGGTGATGGCGCCGCCGCGGAAGGCGATGTCGAGCGCGGGGTTGATGCCGTTCCTCGCAGCTTCGGCGGTACGCACGTTGGCGCGCACCGATACGTTCATGCCGATGTAGCCGGCGGCGCCGGAGAGGATCGCGCCGACCGCGAAAGCGGCGGCGGTGGTGCCGCCGAGCACAATCCAGATCAGTACGAACAGCACGGCGCCGACGATGCCGATGGTGGTGTACTGGCGGTTCAGATAGGCCTTGGCCCCCGCCTGGATGGCCGCCGCGATTTCGCGCATGCGGTCGTTGCCGTCGGGCTGGGCGACGATCCATTTGATCGACACCACGCCATAGATCAGCGCGGCGATGGCGCAGACCAGCGCAAAGATCAAACCTTCGGTCATGATTACTCCTAAACTATTGTTTTAATTGATAAATATTTTTTCGCCCCAGCCTTGAAGGCGAGGCGCGGAGCCGGTTTCACCCGGCTTTCATGATTTTGCGGACGGCGAATTATAAGCGGGGATGCCCGCCGCCTCCACCCATTGCCGACTTCAGCGCTGATTCAGCGCGGTTTTCTGCCCGTTTTGTGGCGGCCGGGCTCACGCCAGGGGCTGTCCAGGCGCCGCGGCAGGGGGCGCAGGCGCAGCCGCGCATGCACCGGCAGTCCGTCGGCAAACGGCTGCACCGCTTCGCCGCGGATCAGCGGCGAGAAATAGGCGCGGCCCGCGGCCGAGAGGCGCCAGCCGTCGCGGCTCAGGAAGCGTCGCGGCAGCTTCCGCTCACGGTTCATCAGCGTCTCGAGTGCCGCGGCTTCGATGTGCCAGCGGTATGGCCGGTCACTGTCGCGGCGGATCACCGGCATCACGTTGCCGTGTCCGGCCAGGGCAAGGCGCAGGGCTTCGTGACCCACCGCCTCGGACTGGGCCACGTCCACCGCCGAGGCGAGGTGGCGCGCGGCGCGCTGCACATAGTCGAGCACGCTCCAGTGTACCTTGAGCCGGAGTTCACGGCGCAGCATGGCGGCGAGCAGCGGCGCGACGCCGCCCAACTGTTCGTGGCCCGGAATGCCATCACCGCCCGCCGCAGTGAGCCGTCGCCCGTCGGCGAGGCGCAGCCCCTCGGCCACCGCCACCACGCACCAGCCGTGGCGGGCGACGCGTGCCGATACCGCCTCGAGAAAGCGCCGGCGGTCGAAGGTGATCTCCGGCACCAGCAGTAGCAGCGGACCGTCCCCGCCTTGCGGCAATGCCAGGCCGCAGGCTGCGGCGATCCAGCCGGTGTGGCGGCCCATCACCTCCATCACGAACACCTTGGTCGAGCTGTCGGCCATCGAGGCAAGGTCGGCGCTCGCCTCGCGCAGGCTGGTTGCGGCGAATTTCGCCACCGAACCGAAGCCAGGGCTCACGTCGCTGCCGACGATGTCGTTGTCTATGGTCTTGGGCACCGCGAGCGAGATCACCGGCCAGCCGAAATCCGGCAGGATCGTGGCCAGCTGCTGCGCGGTCTCGGCCGAGCCGTTGCCGCCGTTGTAGAAAAAGTAGCCGATGCCGTGGGCTCGGAACACCTCGGCGATGCGCGCATAATGGACGCGGCCCTGCGGCAGGGGCGGCAGGTCGTAGCGGCAGGAGCCGAAGGCGCCGCCGGGGGTATGGCGCAGCGCCGCGAGCGCGGCGGTGGATTCGGCCGACAGGTCAACCAGGTCTTCGCGCAGCACGCCGAGGATGCCGTTGCGCGCGGCAAAGATGCGGCCGATGGGACGGCCGCCGCGCCGTGCGCGCCGCGCTTCGTCGATCAGGCCCCAGGCGGTGGCATTGATCGTCGCGGTGACGCCGCCCGACTGGGCGTAGAGCGCGTTGCGCGGCGGTGCTTTAGCGGGCACCGCTCTGGTCGATGGCGGCGAACATGGCATCGCGCACGCGTTCGACCGGCGCCAGGCCGTCAATGCGGATGCACGCCGGTGCGCGTGCATCCCCGCTGTCGCGCCAGGATTTGTAGTAATCGACCAGCGGTTTGGTCTGCGCGTGGTAGGTCGCAATGCGCTTGTTGACGGTGTCTTCGTTGTCGTCCGAGCGCTGCACCAGCGGCTCGCCGGTGACGTCGTCCTTGCCCGCGACCTTCGGCGGGTTGAACTCGATGTGGTACGAGCGGCCCGAGGGCAGGTGCACCCGGCGGCCGCTCATGCGCTTGAGGATTTCGGCATCGGGCACGTCGATCTCGATCACCACATTGAGATCAACGCCGGCTTCACGCAGCGCACCGGCCTGGGGCAGCGTGCGCGGAAACCCGTCCATGATGAATCCGTTGGCGCAGTCGGCGGCCTTGATGCGTTCCTGCACCAGGCCGATCACCACCGGATCGGGCACCAGCGCGCCACGGTCCATGTACGACTTGGCTTCAAGGCCCAGCTTCGAACCGGCCTTGATGGCCTCGCGCAGCATGTCGCCGGTGGAAATCTGCGGGATCTTGTAACGGTCGATGAGAAATTGGGCCTGGGTGCCTTTGCCGGCGCCGGGCAGGCCGAGCAGCAGTATGCGCATGGCGGATTGAGACTGTGTTTACCGGTCAACCGGTTATTGTGTGTGGAAGTGACGGAATGGAACGCACCGCAGCAGCACGCGGCAAGCTCCATGCATGGTTGAAGTATAGCCGCCGCGGCCTGCGCCGGCAAAACTCCCGCGCTCAGCGCCGCAGCAGCCGGCGTACCCGTTCGAGGTCATGCGGCGTGTCCACGCCGGGATGCGGCGCCGCCGCACTTACGGCGACGCTGATGCGATAGCCGTGGGCCAGCGCGCGCAGCTGTTCCAGTGCCTCGAGTTTCTCGATCGGCGCGGGCGCCAGCCGGGTGTAGGCGGCGAGGAAACTGCAGCGATAGGCATAGATGCCGAGGTGGCGCAGTGCGGCAAGGCCGGCAGGCAGCACGCGGCCCGGCCTGCCGCCGGACCAGGCATCACGGGCCCAGGGGATCGGCGCGCGGCTGAAGTAGAGCGCAAGCCCGTGGCGGTCGAGTACGACCTTGACCACGTTCGGATTGGCCATGTCGGCTGCGTCGCGGATGCGGCAGGCGGCGGTGGCGATGGCGGCCTCGCGGTGCGCGGCGAGGTTTTCGGCGACGCGGCCGATCAGTGCCGGTGCAATCAGCGGCTCGTCGCCCTGCACGTTGACCACGATGTGCCGGGCGGGCAGGCGCATTTTTTTTGCAACCTCGGCGATGCGGTCGGTACCCGAGGCATGGTCGGTGCGGGTCATCAGTGCGCGAAAGCCGTGCGCCGTCACTGCATCGAGGATGCGCCGGTCATCGGTGGCCACCACCACATCCGCAGCGCCGCTTCTGGTGGCGCGTTCGGCCACGCGCACCACCATCGGCTTGCCGCCGATGTCGGCAAGCGGCTTGCCCGGCAGCCGGGTCGAGGCGTAGCGGGCCGGAATGACGACGGTGAATTTCATGGCGGGGCGCGGAGCCGGGAACCTAGACTTCTTCTTCGGGGGGCAGTTTGCGCGCGTCTTCCTCGAGCATCACCGGAATGCCGTCCTGCACCGGGTAGCCGAGCCTGCAGGGTTTGCACAGCAGCTCGGCGGCGGATTTGCGGTAGAGGAGCGGCCCCTTGCACAGCGGGCAGACCAGGATGTCGAGCAGTTTTTCGTCCATGGCATCAATCGGCAGGTTGTTCGAGAC
>JAJTHX010000003.1 GCA_021300125.1 Betaproteobacteria bacterium
GAACAGGTTCTCGCCGGTGCCGATCGGTGCGTCATAGATCGCCGCCACTTCGGCGAGCAGCGCATAGTCCAGCGGATCGGTGGGCTCCTCGAACCAGCACAGCCGGTACGGCGCGAGCGCTTTGGCATAGGCCAGCGCGCGCTTGCGGTCGAAACCCGCGTTGGCGTCCACCGCCAGCCGCGTGCTGTCGCCGATCAGTTGCAGCGCCGCCTCGACACGTTCGACATCCTCTGCAATGGACAGGCCGCCGACCTTGATCTTCATCGTGCGATAGCCCTGCGCGAACTTGTCGCGGATCTCCTCGAGCAGTTCCGGAATGCCTTTGCCCGGCGCATACCAGCCGCCGCCGACATAACAAGGAATTTTCTGCAAGATATTGTTTTTATTGTATTTTGTTGCAATCAGCGCGTGCAGCGGCAGGCTGGCGATCTTGGCCGCGGCATCCCAGCAGGCGACCTCGATGGTGCCGATGGCGACCGAACGCTCGGTGTGCCCGCCGGGTTTTTCCCGCTGCATCATGCAGGTGAGGATGTTCTCGGGATCGAGATTGGTGCCCGCTGCATCGAGCAGCGATTCGGGCGCGGCCTTGAGGATGCGCGGGATGAAGCGGGCGCGCATCTGCGCGCCGCAGGCATAACGGCCGGTGGAATTGAAGGCGAAGCCGACGACGGGCCGGCCGTCGCGGATCACATCGGTGACCACCGCGACCACCGAGGTGGTCATCTCGCTGAAATCAAAGACCGCGTTGCGCAGGCTGGAATTCAGCGCAATCGCGGTCTCGCGGATGTCAACGATGCGCAAGGCGCGTGCCGCTCAGTTCACCTTGATGCCGGCGGCCTTCACCACCCGGGTCCACTTGTCGACCTCGACCTTCACCTGCGCCGCGAATTCCGCCGGCGAGCTGGCGATGATGTCAAAGCCGAGGCCTTCGATACGGCTGCGCACTTCGGGCTGGGCCATCATTTTCGCGATCTGCCCGTGCAGACGGTCGACGATGGCCTTCGGCGTACCGGCCGGCACCAGCAGACCCTGCAGGGTATCCGCCTCCTGCCCCTTGAAGCCGACCTCGGCCATGGTCGGCACGTCACCGATCGCGCTGGCGCGCCTGGCACCGGTGACGGCGATGCCGCGCAGGCGGCCGGCCTGGATGTGCGGCGTGGTCGGCGGCAGCGCAGTGCAGCCGATGGGCGTCTGGTTGGCCACCACCGAGTTCACCGCCGGTCCGGCGCCGCCAAAGGGCACGGTGACGAAATCGAGCTTGGTGGTCAGGCGCAGCAGCTGCGCCGAAAGGTCGGGCGTGGTGCCGACGCCGGGCGTGGCCACCGAAAACTTCTTCGGATCGGCAGCCACCATCGTCAGCAACTCCTTCATGTTTTTGGCCGGGAGCGACGGGTGCACGGTGAACACATTGGGCGAAGCCGCCATGTTCGACACCGGAATGAAGCTCTTGTACGGATCATAGGGAATCTGGCCGTAGAGGCCGGGATTCACGACAAAGCTGGAACTGACCACGATCAGCGTGTGGCCGTCGGCCGGGGCATTGGCGGCGAGCCCCATGCCGAGGTTGCCGCCGGCACCGGCGCGGTTGTCCACCACCACCTGCTGGCCCAGTCCTTCGCTCAGCTTCTGCGCCACTACCCGCGCGATGACATCGGTGGGGCCGCCGGGGGCAAACGGCACGATCATGCGCACCGGCCGCGTCGGATAGTCCTGCGCGGCGGCAAGACCGGCGATGAGGGTCAGCGCCGCGAGGGTCGCGGCCGCAGCGTATTCGAGCTTCAGCTTCAGCATGGCCATGTTCTCCGGTCGATCAGTCAGCCGTGGCGCCGGACTGGCGCACCACACGGCCCCAGCGCTCGGCCTCGCTGCGGATGAATTTCGCGAACTCCTCGGGCGTGCTGGTCAGCACGTCGGTGCCGCGCGCGGCGAAGAGCTTGCGCGTGGCCGGATCGTTGAGCACCTTCACCAGTTCGGTGTTGTGGCGGTTGATGATCTCGCGCGGCGTGCCGGCCGGGGCCAGCATGCCGTACCAGGTGTCGACCTTGAACCAGGGTACGCCGGCCTCGATCACGGTCGGCACCTCGGGAACCGCCGGATCGCGCTTGTCGCCGAGCGCCGCGAGCGCGCGCAGCTTGCCCGACTTGACGAAGGGTGCGGCCGCCGCGGTACCGATCACCAGCATGTCCACCTCGCCGGAAATCAGCGCGGTCTGCGCCTGGTTGGCACCCTTGTGCGGGATCATTTCGATCTTGAGCTTGTTCTCGGCAATGAAGTAGCGCGCACCAAGGTCGTTGGTGGTGCCGGCGCCACCGGAACCGAAGTTGAGCTTGCCGGGGTTCTTGCGCGCCAGCGCAATCAGCTCCTGCACGCTGCGCGCGGGCACCGAGGGATGCACCACCAGCAGGTTGGGGATGGAAGCCACCAGGCCAATGGGCGCGAGGTCCTTCAGCGGGTCGTAGTTGAGTTTCTTGTAGAGGCTCGGGCTGATCGAGATCGACGGCGAGCAGAGCACGATGGTGTAGCCGTCCGGCGCCTGGCGCGCAGTGAACTCGGCGCCGACGTTGCCCCCGGCACCGGGCCGGTTCTCGGCAATCACGGTCTGGCCGTAACTCTCGCCCAGGCGCTGCGCGATCATGCGGCCGAGGATGTCGGTGCCGCCGCCGGGCGGGAACGGCAGTACCAGGCGGATGGGTTTGGCCGGAAAGGACTGCGCAAGCGCGGCAGCCGGTGCGGCACAGCCGAGCAGCACTGCCGCGGCTGCGGCCAGGGAATGGCGAAACGTCATGAAAAACCTCCTGATGAAACCATGCGTGCCGCGCGGGAAGCGGGCCGTCATTGTTAGTTCTGGCGCCCAATTCTCCACGGTGCCCCGCCGCAGGTCAACGACACCGGCATGCGCCACGGGGCATCCGCCATGGCGGCTGGGCTACAATCGCCGGACAAATCCCATAACACCAATAAACACCCCCCGGAGGAGCCGCATGAACACCATCTGGCATGGCCTCGCAGCCAGCGTAATGATCGGCAGTCTTGGCGTTTTTTCGGTAAGCGCTGTTGCTCAAACCTATCCGGCCAAGCCGGTGCGCTTTGTAGTGCCCTTTGTCCCCGGCGGTCCTACCGACATCCAGGGCCGCATGCTCGGCGAAAAGCTGGCGCAGCGCCTGGGCCAGCAGGTGCTGGTGGACAACCGCGGCGGTGCCGGCGGCAACATCGGCATGGAACTCACGGCCAAGGCGCCGCCCGACGGCTACACCATCGTCATCGCCACCGTCGGTACCTGGGCGGTCAACCCGCACCTCTACAAGCTGTCCTTCGATGTGCTCAGGGATTTCACGCCAATCATCCAGATCTCCAGCTCGCCGGGTGTGCTGGTGGTGCATCCTTCGGTGCCGGTGAAATCGGTAAAGGAGCTGGTGGCACTGGCAAGGGCGCGCCCCGGCGAACTGAACTACGGCTCCTCGGGTGTCGGCGGCTTCGGGCACATCAGCGGCGAGCTGTTCACGCTGATGAGCAACACCAAAATGATCCACGTGCCGTACAAGAGTTCAGCACCGTCGCTGACCGACCTTGTCGCCGGCCAGATCCAGGTGCTGTTCAACAACGCGATCTCGACCGTGCCCTTCGTCCAGGCCGGCCGCGTGCGCGCGCTGGCCACCACCGGCGCAAAACGCCTCGCGGTCCTGTCGGAACTGCCGACCATCGCCGAAGCGGGCGTGCCGGGCTACGAAAACTCCTCATGGTCCGCGGTGGCCGGCCCGGCCGCACTGCCCGCGCCAATCCAGGGCCGCCTGCACAAGGAGTTCACCGGCATCCTCAATGACCCGGACATCCAGAAACGCCATGCGGAGGTCGGCGCGCAGATCATCGGCGGCTCGCCGGAACAGTTCCACGCCTACCTGAGGGCCGAGGTCGAGAAATTCGGCAAGCTGGTGAAATCCGCCGGCATCAAGGCTGCAGCAGGCGGTTGATGCGTTGTTCGGGCAATTACCGGTTTTCTTGATCGGTGATAACCCAATACCGTTCGCCCTGAGCTTGTCGAAGGGC
>JAJTHX010000016.1 GCA_021300125.1 Betaproteobacteria bacterium
CAGCCGCTGGCCTCGTAGCCGGGCAGGGTTTCGGCGATGGCCGGCAGTTCCGGCAGCGCATTGGAGCGACGTGTGCTGGTCACTGCCAGCGCGCGCAGGCGGCCGGCCTTCACCTGCGGCATGGCCGACAGCATGTTGTTGAACATCAGCTGCACCTGGCCCGCGAGCAGGTCGGTGGTCGCCGGCGCGGCGCCCTTGTATGGCACATGCACCATCTTCACACCGGCCATCAGGTTGAACAGCTCGCCGGCCAGGTGCGGCATGCCGCCGGTACTGGCAGAGGCGTAGTTGAGCTGGCCGGGGCGCGCGCGGGCCAGTGCGACGAGTTCCTTGACCGACTTCACCGGCAGCGTGGGATGGACGACAAGGATGAAGGGTGCGGCGGCGACCTGGGCCACTGCTGCGAAGTCACGCTCGCTGTCGTAGTTCATTTTGCTGAACAGGCTCGGGGTGACCGCGAAGGTCACCGGCACCATCAGCAGCGTGTAGCCCTCGGGAGCGGCGCGTGCCACCAGTTCGGCGCCGATCATGCCGCTTGCACCCGCGCGGTTGTCTACGATGACCTGCTGGCCCCAGGATTCGCCAAGCTTCTGGGCGACGATGCGCGCGAGCATATCGGTGGGGCCGCCGGGCGGGAAGCCGACGACCATGCGCACGGTCTTCACGGGATAGGTCTGGGCCGCGGCTGCACCGGGCAGCAACAGCGCCCAGATGGCCAGCATGATCGCGGCGGGTTTCATGCCGCGGCGTTGCCGAGGAATTCCAGGGTCGCCTTCGCGCAGGCGTCGGGGTAGGCACCGGCGGCATGCCAGGCATCGCCTTCCATGACCAGCAGTCGTGCCGAGGGCAGGCCGGAAACCCAGGCCTTGACGCCGTCCACCGAGCGCAGGCCGCTGCCAGTGGTAGTGATGATCAGGGTCGGGCAGGTGATTTTCTTGACGATCTCGCGCAGGTCGAGCTTGGGTACCCAGCGCAGATAGCTCTGCAGCGTGGTCAGCGGCGTCTTGCCCTGCAGGTTGTGGATCCACCAGTCGATCTCGGCCTGTGCGGCCTTGCTGCCGAGACGGCCCTGCATGGTGTGCGCGGCCCAGTCGAGGACACCCTTGCTGTTGATGTGCTTGACCCAGTCATCGACGCCGGCGGCGGGCAGGATCGGCGGTGTGACACCCGTTAGCGTCTTCACGCGATGCGGCCGCAGCGCAGCCATCGCCAGTGCCATGGAGCCGCCGCTCTTGGCGCCAATCAGATGGACTTGTTTGCAGCCGAGGTGGTCGATCAGCGCCTCGATGTCGTCGAGCAGTTCGTCCATCGACCATTCGTGGGTCGCACTCATCGCTGTCGAACGGCCAAAGCCGCGCAGGTCGAGGCGTACCGTGCGGTAATGGCGCGCGAAATGCGGCACCCAGGCACGCCAAGCCTCGCCCGACTCGGCGAGCCCATGCACGAACAGCGCGGTTTCTGCGGTCTGCCAGGGATCGGTGAAATCGTCGACGGTGTAGAAGATGCTGCAGCCGTCGGGGCGTTTGAGGGTGTATTCCATGAGTGACCTAAAAAATCAATTTACAGGATGGACAGGATGGTCAGGATAAAACCCCGTCACGTCGGTTCCGTGATGCTTCAAAGTTCCAACTGTTTTTATCCTGCTCATCCTGTCTATCCTGTTAATTTGCTTTGTTCTTCCAGGCCAAAATCAATCAATGCCTGCGCGCGCAGCTTGTTCTTCTGCACCTTAGAACTGCCGGTCATGCCGATGGTCTCGAAGCTGTCGACGATTTTCAGGTAACGCGGCACGCGGAAGTTCGCCAGCCGTTCCTTGCTCCAGGCCATCAGTTCCTCCGGCGTGGCGGATGCGCCGTCCTTCAGGATCACGTAGGCCGCCGGCACTTCGACCAGCCTCGGGTCGGGCACACCGATGACCTGGGCCTGCTTGATCCCGGGATGTTTGTGCAGCACGTCCTCGACCTCAGCCGGCGCGACGTTTTCGCCGCCGACACGGAACACGTCCTTGATGCGGGTGATGAATTTGAGCCGTCCGTCCCCGTCCATCACGCCGAGGTCGCCGGTATGCAGCCAGCCCTTTGCGTCGATGGTTTTCGCGGTCTGTTCCGGCATCTTGTAATAACCCTGCATCACGCTCCAGCCGCGGACCTGGATTTCGCCGGTCTTGCCCGGCGGCTGCACGGCACCGGTTTCGGCATCGACGAGGCGCACTTCGACCTCATCGAGAAGGTGCGCCCAGCCGTTGATGCGTTTCTCAAGGTCATCGTCGTAATGCGACATGCACACATTGGGCGAGGCTTCCGACAGGCCGTAAGCCTGCACCAGGCCGGTCATGCCCATTTCATCGACCACGCGGCGCGAGACCTCGGGTCCGCAGGATACCCAGCCGTGACGCAGTTTCAGCGCATACTTTCTGAAGTCCGGATGATTGAGCATCATCAGGAACATGGTGTCGTTGCCCGAAGTGTGGCTGCATTCCTCCCTCCACATCGCCATCAGCGCTTCGCCGGCGTCGAAATGGGGCGAGGACACCAGGCAGGCGCCAGTGGTGAGCGCGGCGAGCATCGACAGCGTGGTGCCGGCAACGTGGTACCAGGGCCGTGCGCTGTAGTAACGGTCGCCGGCATTGAGGTGGAAGCGCGCCGCTACGTAACGGGCGTTACGCAGCATGTTGTCGTGGCTGAGCATCACGCCCTTCGGGTACGAGGTGGTGCCCGAAGTGAACTGCATCAGCAGCGGGTCGCCGGGATGCACTTCCGGCGGGATGCGTTTGTCGAAGGCCGCGCTTCGTGCCAAGAGCCCGGCGAAGGGCAGGGTGGCGGCAGGCACGTCCTCGCCCAGCACCACCACGCTGCCCAGCAGCGGCAGCGCGGGATCGGGCAGGCTGCGGTCAATGCCGGGACAGATGGCGCGCAGCATGGCGATGAAGTCGATTTTCAGGAAACGGTCGGCGATGAACAGCAGCTTCACGTCGGCCTGCTTCAGGCAGTACGCCATCTCGTCGGCCTTGAAGCGGGTGTTGACCGGAACCGTCACCGCGCCGATGCTGGCCGCGGCATAGAAAAAGATGGCCCATTCCGGCGAGTTGCCCATGCATACCGCGACATGGTCGCCGCGGTTGATACCCAGCGAGCGCAGGCCGCGGGCGACCTCGCGCACGTTGTCGCGCAGTTCGGCCCAGGTCAGGCGGCGGCTGCCGATGACCAGGGCTTCCTGCTGCGGGTGGGCGTGGGCCGTCGCCGCCAGCGCTTCTGCAAGCGTCTGTGCCTTCCACTCCGGTGTGCTGCGAGGCATCACTAAAAAAATCCAATTTACAGGATGGACAGG
>JAJTHX010000021.1 GCA_021300125.1 Betaproteobacteria bacterium
CGCATCCCGGCCTGCCGGTGAAGACCGCGCTCGACCTCGTCAAGTTTGCGAAGGCCAACCCGGAGAAGCTCACCTATGCCTCCTCCGGTATCGGCAGCCCGATCCACATGACCACTGAGCTGATGCAGATCGCCACCGGCACGAAAATGACGCATGTGCCATACAAGGGCATGGGCGCCGCCTACACCGACCTGCTGGCCGGGCGCATCAGCTTTTCCTTTGCCACCATCATCTCCTCGCAGCCGCACATCAAGGCCGGGCGCCTGCGCGCGCTGGCGGTGTCCACCGCGAAACGCGCCCCCGCGATGCCCGACATCCCGACCATGGCCGAGGCCGGGGTGCCCGGCGTGGTGGTGGTCAACTGGTATGGCCTGATCGCGCCCAAGGCGGTGCCGCGGCCGATCATCGAGCGCATCGCCGCCGAGACTGCGAAAGCGGTGCGTGCGCCGGCGATGGAAAAACACCTGATCACTGATGGCTCCGAGCCCGTCGGCTCCAGCTCCGCCGAATTCACTGCCCACATCCGCGCCGAGAGCGAGCAATGGCGGCGGGTGATCAAGCAGGGCGGCATCAAGGCACAGTGAGGTTTGCAGCCTGCACCATTGCGGCGCAATCTGCTGCAGCCCTGAGAAGTGCAGCGCATACAGCTAAGCTGCAACAGCGGCGAAACCGACACATGCCGCATTGGCGGCTGAGGCGTGTTCCTGTCCGACGGCCAGTTCGATGCCGCCGCGGTGTTCTGCCGAGCTGCCTGCGGCCAGCCGCCGCCCGTCTAGCCGAACGGATTTTTGCGATCAGGATCGCGCCCCCCCATCGGCGTTACCGCCATGGCGGATGTCAATGGCACGCTGTGCAGCAGCGGCTGCATATGGGCCATAACAGAATGCCGTCCGCCATGATCAGGAACGATGGCGGCGATAGCGCCTTTGTTGAACGCGTTCACCAGGCCCGGGCCGCCTGCGGTGCATCGGCGGCTGCAAGAACGCTGGCGATACCGGTGCAGGCGGGGCTGAGGCTCATGAGCCTAAGGCCTTTTTGCGGCGGACGGCATAGGCGCGCACGAACATGTCCACGCAATCGGCGACATGGCGCTTCAGTTCGGCCTCGGGGGGCGGTTTGTCGATATTCATCACCAGTTTGAATAGCAGCACACCCTTCAGGATCGAGTAGAAATGGTCCGCAGCACGCCCGGGTTCGGTTATATCCAGACTGCCCCGCGCAATCCAGGCTTCGAGCAGGACGGTGAAAGCATCAAGCATGGGTTTGGGGCCGGCCTCGAAAAAAAGCTGCGCGATTTTCGGAGTCGAGGCGGCTTCTGCCGGTATGACGCGGTGCATCGCCACCACTTCCGGACGGACCATCAGGCGCATGAAGTCGTTGCCGATCCGGGTCAGGGCGGCGCGGGGTTCGTGGTTCTCCAGGCCGACCAGGCTGTCAGGCGGCGCGAATTCCAAACATTTCGCCGCGATCACTGATTTGAACAGCGTTTCCTTGTCGCGGAAGTGGTTGTAGACGGTCAGCTTTGAAACATTCGCTGCTCTGGCGATTTCGTCCATGTTGGTACCGGCCACCCCGGCCTTCAGGAAGCAATCGCCCGCAGCGCAGAGGATGGCCTCGCGCTTGCGATCATCTTTGGGCCTGCCGGCCTTGCGGCGGCTTCGGTTTCCGGTATCCGGCATTAATGTACTTGACGGTTCAATAATTAGTAAATATTATACCAATCAGTTTAGTAATTAAGGGCTGCGCTTCAGGCGCCTTGCCATGAACGAGATCGCATTGAGGATGCTGTGGGGTGACCGTGCCAAGTATCTCGGGCTGGTGTTCGGCATCACGTTTGCAACCCTGCTGATGTCGCAGCAGGTCTCCATATTCATCGGGCTAATGGCGCGTACTGCCAGCACCATCGTTGACGTTCGCGAAGCCGACCTCTGGGTGATGGATCCGCAGGTGCAGTATATCGACGAAGTGAAGGCGCTGCCCGACAAGCAGCTGACGCGGGTTCGCGGAGTGCCCGGCGTTGAGTGGGCGGTGCCCTTCTTCAAGGGCCTTGGCGTGGTGCGGGCTCCAGGCGGCGTTATGCAGCAGGTCATCATCCACGGCGTCGACGATGCTACGCTGGTCGGACGCCCGCCGAAGATGATCCACGGTCGCTGGGAAGACCTGCGTCAGCCCAACGCAATGATCGTCGATCGTGCCGGGTGGGAATTTACATGGCCAGGCGAGCCCTTCGAGGCCGGTCGGGTCGTCGAGATCAACGACCGGCGCGTGGTGATCGTCGGACTTGCCGAGGCCTCGCCCCCTTTTGTCACTTTCCCGGTGGTGTTCACGCGGTATACCGAGGCTTTGCGCATCTCGCCTGGCGAGCGCAACCGCATGTCGTTTGTGCTGGTACGCACGGCCGGTGGCGAGGATGCGAAGGTGCTGGCCAGGCGCATCGCGGATCGCACCGGACTGCAGGCGCTGACCGGACGCGAATTCGAGTGGCGCGCAATCAACCATTACCTGAGGCGCACCGGCATCCCGATCAATTTCGGCATCACTGTCGTGCTCGGATTCATTGTCGGCGCCGCGGTCGCGGGGCAGACTTTCTACCTGTTCGTGGTCGAGAACCTGCGCCAGTTCGGCGCACTGAAGGCGATTGGCGTCACTAATCTGCAGCTGCTGGGTATGGTGCTGCTGCAGGCAATGCTGGTTGGATTTATCGGATTCTCCATCGGCATCGGCCTTTGCGCGCTGTTTTTCGCCCTGACTTCCGACATGACCCACCTGCGCGGATTCGTGTTGCACTGGCAGGTGGTGGCTGCGACCGCTGCAGCAGTGCTGCTGATACTCGCATTGTCGAGCCTCGCCAGCCTGCGCAAGGTGGTGATCCTCGATCCCGCCATCGTGTTTCGCAGCTGACAGATGGAGTAGGCATGGGAATTCATTGCGGCTTTTGCAATACAGTCTTTACGGATTCGAAATGGGAACGATATCTCCAAAAAATCATGTCAATCTGAACGCAGTCTTTGCATATGACTAGTTCCATCGCTGTATCCACCCGCGGCATCGTCAAGGACTTTCGCACGGGTGACAGCACGGCGCGTGTTCTCCATGGTATCGACATTGACCTGAATCCGGGCGAACTGACCATGCTGGTCGGCCCCAGCGGCTGCGGCAAGACCACGCTGCTTTCGATCATTACCGGCATCCTCACTCCGACTGCGGGGTCCGTGAGTATTTTCGGTACCGACATCGGCGCGCTGAGTGACAGCAAAAAGGTTGCCTTTCGCCGCCACCGGCTCGGTTTCATATTCCAGCAATACAACCTGCTGCCGGCTCTTACCGCCGCCGAGAACGCGTCCCTGCCGCTGGTCGCCGCAGGCAGTCCACTGCAAGCTGCTGCGCGTGCCGCCGCCGCAATACTCGAGCGTATCGGCATGGGTGCGCACCTTGACAAAACACCGGCACAACTCTCCGGCGGCCAGCAGCAGCGGGTGGCCATTGCTCGTGCAATGGTGCATGGTCCCTGCCTGGTGGTCTGCGACGAGCCGACTGCAGCCCTCGACGCCCAGACCGGCCTGGCAGTGATGGACAGTTTGCGTGAGATCGCCCTCGACACCGGACGCGCCGTGCTGGTGGTGACCCATGACACCCGCATATTCAATTACGCAGACCGCATCGTCACCATGAACGACGGGCATATCGAATCCGACCAACCGACTGGAGGCATCTACAGATGATCCGCCAACCCTTGCTTCGTTATGGTTTGCCACTGCTTGCCGCGGGTATGCTGGTGTTCGCGATACTCTCTTCGACTTCGCTCCCGCATGCCGAAACACTGCCGCCGGCTGCAGAGCCGGCACGCTCGCCTTTCAGCGCAGCCGTGTCCGGACTGGGGGTGGTCGAGCCCAACTCCGAACTTGTCGCCATCGGCACCCACCTGCCGGGCATCATCGCCGCCATGCATGTGCGGGCGGGGCAGCGCGTACGCGCCGGCGAGGCGCTGTTCACCATCGATGACCGTGATGTCCGTGCCCGGCTTGAGGCGGAGCAGGCACGTCTGGAGTCGGCTCGCGTGCTCGAAGCCGATGCTGCCCGCCAATACGCGCTCTTTGAGGCGGTAAGCGACCGCCGCGCAATCACACAGGACGAACTCGATCGTCGGCGTTACGCCGTCGAAACCGCACGCAAGGGGGTCGCGGAGGTCGAGGCGCGCCTGCGAGTCCTGCGGACCGAGATGGAGCGCCACACCGTGCGTGCGCCGATTGCCGGAGCCGTGCTGCGGCTGAATGCCCGCAATGGCGAATTTGCCCCTGCGGGGGCACTGGCTGAGCCGCTGCTGCAACTGGGCAACATCGAGCCGCTGCATGTACGCGTTGAAATCGACGAAACTGATCTGTCGCGCTTCGATCCGGCGGCGGTTGCCCGTGCCAGCCTGCGCGGCAATGCCCGGTCGCTGGTAACGCTGGAATACGTGCGCAGCGAACCGCTGGTGCGAGCCAAGCGCACCCTCACTGGCGACGGCAATGAGCGGGTTGACACCCGCGTATTGCAGGTCATCTACGCAGTACGCGATGCCGGCTTTGCCGTGCATGTTGGTCAGCAGGTCGATGTTTACGTCGAGGCCGGCCGCAAGGGTGAGCCCTCGTGAGGCGCGGCCTGCTCCTGCTTGCAGTTGTAGCGGTTCCGGGTTGCAGTGTCACGGCACCCGTACCCCTTATCGAAATCGCAGCACCTGAACGCTGGCTTGCCGCCGAGCTTTCCGCGTCCGCTCCAGTGCAACCGGCCCCGACGACACGCGAGTGGTGGCGCCATTTCGGCGATCCAGCGCTGGAAGCACTGATTTCTGCAGCCGATGATGGCAACCTCGACCTGCAGCGCGCACGAGCGCGGGTGCTCGAGGCACGTGCCGCGCGCAAGGCCGGTGCAGCAGCGTTGCGGCCGGAAGTCGCTGTGAACGGTACTGCTGCGCGCAGCAACGCCCGCCGCCTCGGTTTTGACAACCCCGTATCCTATTTCGAGACCGCTTTCGATGCGGCCTGGGAAATCGACGTCTTCGGTGCCACCGCACACCGCGTCGAAGCCGCAGACAGGCTTGCGCAGTCGGCAGATGCCGGAGCCGCCGATGTGCGGCTGTCATTGCGTGCCGAGGTGGCGCGCAATTACATTGAATTGCGAGCCGCACAGCAGCGCCTTCGCCTGGCGCAGGCCATGCTTGACAGCCGCCGTGAGAGCGCTGCGCTGGTGGCTGCGCTGCAAAAAACCGGTCTGCGCAGCGAACTCGACCTGGCCCAGGCCGAGGCGCCGGCGCTGGCCCTGCAGGCCGCGGTTCCATCGCTGCAGACCGCGATCGTCGCTGCTGCCCGACGGCTCGATACGCTGCTGGGTCAGCCGCCGGGAGCAGTTGCCGCCCAGCTTGCCTCGCCCGCGGTACTGCCGGTGGCCGACGCCGCGCCGCTGCTCGATGAGCCGGCCGCCGTGATCGCCCGGCGCCCTGATCTGCGGCGTGCCGAGCGCGAACTGGCTGCATCAGGTTCTCTGGCTGCCGCCGCGACTGCTGACTTCTATCCTCGGCTCACACTGGGAAGTCTTGCAGGTTATCGCGATATCGCCAGCGGCCCGGCGGGCTTGATCTGGACCCTTGCCGCTGGACTGGCTGCGCCGGTGTACAACTCAGGTCGGCTGGAGGCCCAGTCCTCTGCAGCCGGCGCGAGGTTGCAACAGCGTGAACTGGCCTATCGCCAGGCAGTGCTATCCGCGCTCGAGGAAGTGGAGGTGGCACTCGCGGGCTACTTCAACGCCCGGCGCCATGTCGCCGCACTCGACCTCCAGATCGAAACTGAACGGCGCAGGTTGATGCTTGCCGGTGAGCGTTTCCGCCGTGGCATCTCCAGCTTTAGCGACGTGCTCGAAGCGCAGCGTGCCCTGTACGCGGCGGAAACAGAGCGCGTCGATGCTGTCTCCACGCAATCCCGTGCGTATATCGCGGTGAACAAGGCGATGGGAGGTTAAAAACGGCCCCTGCATTTTCGGTGCGGGGCTAGGGCTTGATCCCCGCCCGCTTGATGATCGTTGCAGCGCGTTTCATTTCCGCTGCCAGGTGCGCCTGGAATTCCTTCGGCGTGCTGCCGCGGGGTTCGGCGCCGTCGGTCAGTATGCGGTTGCGCACATCGGGCGCATTCACCGCTTTTCTCATTTCATCGCTGAGGCGCTGCACGATGTCCTGCGGCGTGTTTGCCGGAGCGAGCAGGCCATACCACGTGGTGGTCTGGTAGCCGGGCAATCCGGCTTCGGCAATGGTCGGCAGTTCGGGCGCGCCCGAGGAGCGCGTGGCGCTGGTGACGCCGAGGGCGCGCAGGCGGCCGTTTTTGACATGGCCCAGCGACGAGAGCACGCTGCCGAAGGTGAGGTGTATCTGTCCCGCGATCACATCCACCAGTGCCGGTCCTGCGCCCTTGTAGGGAATGTGCACCATCTTCACGTTGGCGAGAGAGGTGAACAGTTCGCCGGCCAGGTGACCGGAGCTGCCGTTGCCCCCGGAACCGTAATTGAGCACGCCGGGCCTGGCCTTCGCCAGCCCGATCAACTCCTTCACGCTGCGGGCCGGTGTCGAGGGATGGACAAGCAGCAGAAACGGCGCCTCGGCGATCAGGCTCACTGCCGTGAGGTCCCTCACCGGATCGAAGGGCAGGTCGGTGTAGAGGCTGGGGTTGATGGCGTAGCTGCTGGAAACCAGCAGCAGGTTGTAGCCGTCGGGTGCGCTTTTTGAAACCAGCGCGGCGGCGATTGAACCTGCGGCGCCGGTGCGGTTCTCGACGATGAAGGTTTGACCCATCGATTCGGCAAGCCGGGTGTTGACCAGCCGCGCGATGACATCGGTGGCACCGCCAGGCGCCTGGCCCACCAGCAGCCGTACGGGTTTCACAGGATAGGCCGCGGATTGCGCGGCGGCCGGGGCCGCGGCAGCCAGGCCCCACAGGCCCAGCATGACGATGCTCAGTGTCTTCATCGGGTGTCCTCCAGGAGCGCCGCCATCCCCAAGGGAGGCGGAATTAAATATTTGTTTTATTTGAATAAATTACCCGGCTTGTGATGCCTTGCCGGGCTGCTGATTTCCAGTGCACTCTAATGTATACACAAGAACACTCAAAGTATAACATTGCATCCTGCCCGTTATCGCCCCGGTTTCCGCTGCCCGCAATGCCCAAAACCAGCACCGCGCTCCGCACCCGCACCGCAAAGACCGAAAGCGAGGCCCTGCGCCACGGTTCGCGCAGCGAGCATGTCTACCGCAAGCTGCGGCACGCCATCGAAGCGGGCGAATGGGCGCCCGGACAACGGGTGATGGAAGTCGAAGTCGCCGCGTGGCTGAACCTGAGCCGCACGCCGGTGCGCGATGCCATCCGCCGCCTCGAACGCGAAGGATTGCTGCAGCACGAACCGCACAACGGCCTGATCGTGGCGCGCCTCGACCGCCAGGCGGTGATGGAGCTGTATGTCATGCGCGAGGCGCTGGAAGGCATGGCCGCGCGCCTGTGCGCGCGCCATGCCTCCGACATCGAGGCGCAGTCCCTGCTCGACATGGTCGAGCGCGAGCGCAATCTCGACGGCGATGCCGAGGGCGTGGCGCGCCACAACCGGCGCTTTCACGAGGCGATTCACCGCGGCGCGCACAACCGCTACCTCGAGAAAAGCCTCGCCGCGGTCAACGACTCGATGTGGCTGCTCGGCAAGCCGCTGATGCTGCTTCCGGAGCGTGCGCAGACGGCGGTCCGGGAGCATGCCGAACTGGCGGCCGCGATTGCGTGCCGCGATCCCGATGCGGCCGAGAGTGCCGCGCGCGCCCATGTCCGGGCCGCGCAGCGCGAAAGGCTGCGGCGGCTGTTTCCCGAGAACGGGGACTGACGGCCGGCGTCTGCCGCAGGCGGGACGGACGGCTTCACGATCAACAGCAACGGAGCGATACGCGACACCATGGCGCAGACAATGGCGGAAAAGCTGCTCTCGCAGCACAACCTGGCCGGCGAAGCGGTCAGCGCAGGGGATTTTCTTGAAGCCCGCATCGACGGGGCGATGTGCCACTACCATGCCGCCGAGCCGATGCACGATCTCGCGCTGGAGGCGGGGTTCAAGGACGGTCTGCCGCGGGTGTGGGATCCCGAGCGCGTCTATGTGCTGCTCGATCACCACCAGCCGACACTAAGCCAGAAGCTGGCCGACGAAAACGCGCTGGTGCGGCGCGAGGTCGAGCGCCTCGGCATCCGCTGCTTCCACGATTCCGAGCCGGGCATTGCCCACCAGATGATGCTCGACTACGGACTGGTGCGCCCGGGTGAACTGGTGGTCGGCAACGATTCGCACACCCTCGGCTACGGCTCGGTCAATGCCGGCGCCACCGGCATCACCCGTGCCGACATGCTCTATGTGCTGCTGTTCGGCGAACTGTGGTTCCAGGTGCCGCACTCGGTCCGTGTCACGCTGGACGGCCGGCAACCGGATTACCCGGTCGCCAAGGACATCGTGCTGCATCTGGCCGGAGAGCACGGCGAGGATTTTGCCCAGAACATGTCCATCGAGTACACCGGCAGCCTGGTGCCGCAGCTGTCGATCGACAGCCGCATGTGCCTGTCCACCCACGGCGTCGAGCTAGGCGCGAAGTTCGCCATGTTCGACGCTGACCAGAAGACCCATGATTTCGTGAAGGCGCGCACCGCGACACCCTATGCGCTGCTGCAGGCCGATCAAGGAGCACGCTACGCGAAGGAGATCCGCGTCGATATCGACCGCATGCCGTTCATGGTGGCCAGGCCACACCAGTTCGGCAATGTCGCGCCGGTGGACGAGGTGCGCGGCGTGCGTGTCAATCAGGCGCAGATCGGCTCCTGCGCCAACGGGCGTTTCGAGGATATTGAAATCGCCTCGCGCGTGCTCAAGGGCAACAAGGTCGCGAAGGGCGTGCGCTTCCTGATTTCGCCGGCTTCGCAGCAGGTCTATCTGCAGTGCCTGAAGGCCGGCCTCGTTGAAACCCTGATCGAGGCGGGCGCGCAGGTGATCACGCCCGGCTGCGGCATCTGCCAGCCGCGGGTCGGCTTCCTGTCCGACGGCGAGGTGTGCATCACCTCGACCACCCGCAATTTCCGCGGCCGCAAGGGCAGCAACAGGGCCGAGATCTACCTTGGCGGCCCGCTCACCGTGGCGGCGGCAGCGCTGACCGGCGAAATCGTCAATCCGCGGGAGGTGCTGCATGGGCTTTGATCTGAATCGGGTGATCCGCGGCCGCGTCTGGAAGTTTGGCGATTCAGTCGAGAGCGACGCGATCAATCCCTATTACCGCTACCCCACCATGGAAGAACTGAAGCAGCACACCATGGAGGTGTATCGCCCCGAATTCCCGCGCGAGGTGAGGCCCGGCGACGTGCTGGTGGCGGGGCGCAATTTCGGCTGCGGTTCAAGCCGCCCGGGCCTGGTGCTGCGCGAGGTGGGTATCGCCGCGATCGTGGCCGAGTCGGTATCGCGGCTGTTCCTGCGCAACAGCATCTCGCGGGCGATCCCGATCTTCGTCGCGCCCGGGATTTCCGGGATCGCCGAAGACGGCGGCACGCTGGAGATCGATTATCCGCGCGGCTTTGTCACCAATACCCGCAGCGGCGCGCAGGCGGGGATCAGCAGATATCCGGCCGCGATCGAGCGCATCTATGCATGTGGCGGGCTGCTGCAGTTCGCACGCGAGCGCTACCTGCGCGAGCAGGGCTCCGGCGGCAACGGCACAACGGCTTGAACCGGATCCGTTTCAAGCGAACCCGCTTGAAACGAACCCGCTTGAAAAAAAGGGCATGACCATGAACGGACGTTACGATGTGGTGGTGGTGGGCGGCGGCAACGCGGCGCTGTGCGCGGCGCTGTCTGCGCATGAGCATAATGCTTCGGTGCTGCTGATCGAGCGCGCGCCGCTGGAGCGCCGCGGAGGCAACAGTGCTTACACCGGCGGCGGTTTCCGCATGGTCCACCATGGCCTGGAGACGGTGCGCTCGGTCGTGCCTGACCTCACTGAGGGCGAGATCGTCAACACCGATTTCGGTGAATACACCGCTGCGCAGTATCTCGACGACCTGGGCCGCGTCACCCAGTATCACTGCGACCCCGATCTGGTGGAAACGCTGGTGGTCAACAGCACCGACACCGTGCAGTGGCTCTACCGCTGCGGGGTGCGCTTCGTGCCGCGCTTCGGCCGCTACGCCTTCAAGCACGAGGGCAAGTTCAAGTTTTTCGGCGGCACCGTGGTCGAGGCCGCCGGCGGCGGCCGCGGCCTGGTCCAGGCCGAATACAAGGCTGCCGAGAAACGCGGCATCGACATCGCCTATTCGACGCGGGCGGTCGCGCTGCTGCGCGGACCGCGTGGCGTCGAGGGCGTGCGTGTCGAGCGCAACGGCGTAGAAGAGAACATCCATGCCGGTGCCGTGGTGCTGGCGGCCGGCGGTTTCGAGGCCAACCGCGAGTGGCGCACCCGCTACCTCGGCGCCGGCTGGGACATGGCCAAGGTGCGCGGCACCCGCTACAACACCGGCGACGGCATCCGCATGGCGCTGGATGCCGGCGCCCAGGCCTACGGCCACTGGTCGGGCTGCCATTCCGTGTCCTGGGAACGCTATGCGCCGGACTTCGGCGACATCGACCGGCCGATCACCGACAGCCGCAACGGCTATCCGTTCAGCCTGATGATCAACGCCGAAGGCCGCCGCTTCGTCGATGAGGGCGCCGATTTCCGCAACTACACCTATGCCAAGTATGGCCGGGTCGTGCTCGAGCAGCCCGGCAGCTATGCCTGGCATGTGTTCGACTCCAGGGTCGAGCATCTGCTGCACGATGAATACCGCTCCAAGGGCGCGACCAAGGTCCAGGCCGACACCCTCGAGGAACTGGTCGCGCGGATGGAGGATGTGCACCCGGTGCAGTTCCTGCAGACCGTCCGCGAATACAACGCCGCGATCCGGGGCGATATGCCGTTCAACCCCAACATCAAGGACGGCAAGTGCACCACCGGCCTGGCCATCAACAAGTCGAACTGGGCCAATCCCATCGACAAGCCGCCATACAGCGCCTACGCCGTGACCTGCGGCATCACCTTCACTTTCGGCGGCCTCAAGATCAACACCACCGGGCATGTGCTCGACATCGATGACGCGCCGCTGCCCGGCCTCTATGCCGCCGGCGAGTTGGTGGGCGGCATCTTCTACTTCAATTATCCCGGCAGCTCGGGGCTGATGGCGGGTTCGGTGTTCGGCCGCATCGCCGGCCGCGAGGCCGCAGCCCATGCGGTCGGCCAGCAGTCGAAGGTGGCCTGAGCATGGCATCCCTCAGCAAAGGACAGCGCCTGCGCCAGTTGCTCGAGCGCAAGGATCGCGTACTCACCGTGCTGCACCCGCCCTCGGCCACCCATGGCCGCATCATGCAGATGGCCGGCTGCGAGTGCGGCTTCGTCGGCACCAGCGGCGTGGTCGGTTCCTACACCGGGCTCTGCGATGTCGGTACCGCGACCATGACGGAATGCGTGCAGATCGCGGGCTGGATCGCGCAGAGCGTCGATTTCCCGATCATCATGGACGGTGACACCGGTCATGGCGGCATCATGGCGGTACGGCGCATGGTGCGCGAGTGCATCCGCGCCGGCATTGCCGGCGTGCGCATCGATGACCAGCCGATCGAGGGCAAGCGCCGCACCCAGAGCGCCGGCGTCGAGGTGGTGCCAGTGGAACACGCCATCGCGCGTTACCGCGCGGCGGTGGACATGAAGAATGAGATCGATCCCGATTTCGTCATCATGTCGCAGTGCTATGCCCGCGATGCCGTCAACAGCAGCCTGGACGACGCCATCCGCCGCCTGCAGCTCTACCGCACGGAAGCCGGCGTGGACTGGGTACAGCTCGAGTCGCCGCACTCCACCGATGAAATCCGCCAGGCCCGCGCCGCGGTTGAAGGCCCGTTCTCGTTCATGAAGGGCAAGCTGCCGCGCTATCTCGGGCTCGATGAGCACCTCGCCCTCGGCGTCAACATCGCCTGGTATCCGGGCTTCACCCACCAGGTGATGTGGGCCGCGCTGCACGACTTCATGCAGGACTTCCAGACCCGCGGCATCGCCGCCTGGGAAGACTTCGAGCGCAGCCGCAAGGACCGCCCCTATCCGCGACCCGACCCCGGGCCCGGCGGCGAGAACGGCGAGATGCAGCGCATGCTTGAAGAGCGTTATCTGGGCGAGGCCGCCGTGCGCAAGTACGGCCAGCCCAAGGCCTGAGGCGCAGCATGGCTGCCACCGTTTCCCTGATAGCCTGCGGTGACGTGGGTCCGATCCACGAGCCGGTGACGGCGTACGGCGAACTCGCAAAACCGGTGCTGGCGCAGGCCGACATCCGTTTTGCGCAGGTCGAGCGCGTCTATTCCGAGCGCGGCGCCTACCAGCTGCACTCCAGCGGCGCGCACAGCCGCGTCCATCCGCGGCTGGCGGAGGTGTTCACCGATTGCGGCTTCGATGTGGTGTCGCTGGCCAGCAATCACGCGATGGACTGGGGCCCGGAGGCGATGCTCGACACCCTCGAGCTGCTGCGCGGCAAGGGGCTGCAGGTCGTCGGTGCCGGCCGCAACCTCAAGGAAGCGCGCGCACCCGTCGTGATCGAACGCAAGGGCGTACGCACGGCTTTTCTCGCTTGTTGCTCGATCCTGCAGAACGGTTACGCCGCAGGCCCCGACCAACCCGGCGTGGCGCCGCTGCGCGTGCACACCTACTACGAACCTTTCGACTACCAGCCCGGCGTGCCGCCGCGGGTGGTGACGGTGCCTTACGAAGAAGACCTCGCCGCGCTGTGCGAGGACATCCGTGCCGCGCGGGCCCTTGCACACAACGTGGTGGTGTCGCTGCACTGGGGCGTGCATTACATTCCGCGCCTGATCGCCGACTATCAGGTCACTGTTGCCGAGGCCGCCTTTGCCGCCGGCGCCGACTTGATTCTCGGCCACCATGCGCACACGCCCAAGGCCATCGGCGTGCATGGCGGCAAGGTCTGCTTCTACAGCCTGTCCAATTTCATCATGTCCTCCACCGACAAGTCGCCGCAGAAGGCCGCGCAGTTCGAGCGCCGCTACGGCGTCACGCTCGATCCGGCGTATCCGCACCTGCCTTACGGCGCCGACGCCAAACGCAGCCTGATTGCCAGGGCCGTGCTGGGGAAGGGCGGGGTGGAACGGGTGTCCTTCCTGCCGGTACTGATTGACACCCGCCTGCGCCCGGAACCGCTGCGCCGCGATGATCCGCGCTTTGACGACGCGCTGCGGTTCATGGAATGGGTGTCGGAGGATTTCAACCACGCCTTCCATGCCGAGGGGGACGATATCGTGGTGACCGCGCGCCGCGACAACTGACCGGGAGACCTGCCGAATGGGTAAACGCCTGATGATGATCGCCGCCACCGCCGCGATGTGCTGCGTGCCGCTGGTGAACGCCAAGCCCGCCGCGCAGGCTTATCCCATCAAGCCGGTGCGCGTGCTGGTTGGCACCCCCGCCGGCAGCGGCAGCGACCTGATGACCCGCGCGGTATCCGTGCGGCTCGCCGAGCGGCTCGGGCAGTCGGTGGTGGTGGACAACCGTGCCGGCGCCTCGGGCGCGATCTCGCTGCAGATCGGCGCGCAGGCCGCGCCCGACGGCTACACCCTGGTTACCCTGAGCGCGCAGAACGTCACCGCGATGCTGCTCGGCACCGTCACCACCAACATTCCGCAGGAACTCGCCGCGGTGGTGATGATGCTGTCGCAGCCGTACCTGCTGGTGGCCACACCCTCGCTGCCGGTCGGCAATGTGCGCGAACTGATCGCGCTGGCCAAGGCCAAGCCGCTGGTCTACGCCTCCAGCGGCACCGGTACCGTGGTGCACCTCGGCATGGAGCTGTTGAGCTCGATGGCCGGCATTGAAATCACCCATGTGCCCTACAAGGGCAGCGGCCTGTCGATGATCGATGTCATGGGCGGGCGCGTGCACCTGTCGATCACCAACACGCTCACCGCCACGCCGCTGGTGCGCAGCGGCAAGCTCAAGGGACTGGCGATCACCAGCCCGCAGCGCGTGCAGGCGCTGCCGGATCTGCCCACCGTCGCCGAGTCCGGCGTGCCCGGCTATGACCTGCGCAGCTGGTACGGATTGCTGGCGCCCAGGGGCACGCCGGCACCGGTGGTGCAGCGCCTGAACAGCGAGGTGATCACCATTGTCAACTCGCCGGAGATGAAGGCCCGCCTTGCCACCGATGGCGCTGAAGCGGCGGCGCCCAATGCACCCGCTCAGTTCCAGGAACTGATCGTGAGCGAGGCCAAGCGCTGGAGCGTGATCATCAAGCGCCTCGGCCTGCTCAAGAAGGAGGCCAGTTGAATACACCGGATGCGAACCCTACCGGCAGCGCGGGCCTGACCGCGCGCCTTGCCACTCACGCGGCAACGCTGCGCTACGAGGATCTGCCGCCGGCGCTGATTGACCGCCTCAAGCAATGCGTGATGGACACGCTGGGTGTGGCTACCGGCGCGAGCAGCCTCGCGCCCGAGGCGCAGACCCTCAAGCAATACGTGCTGGATCTCGGCGGCCGGCCCGAGGCGACGCTGCTCGGATTCGGCGGCAAGGCGCCGGCGGCCTGGGCGGTGTTCCTCAACGGCAGCCTCGGCCACATGCTCGACTACGACGACATCGGCGAATGCGGCCATCCCGCCATCGTCACCATCCCGGTGGCGCTGGCGGTGGCCGAGAAGACCGGCGGCATCAGCGGCCGCGAGTTCATCACCGCGCTCGCTGCCGGCACCGACCTGATGACGCGCATCAGCCGCGCCATCGACGTGCCCGACTGGACCATGACCGAAGGCTGGTTTGCCACGCAGCTGCTCGGCTACATCGCCGGTGCGGCCACAGCCGGACGCCTGCTCCGGCTCAATCCGGAGCAGATGGAGAACGCGATCGGCATCGGCTTCAACCAGATGAGCGGCAGCCGCCAGATGGCCGTTGGCGCGGCCACGCACATGCGCGCGATGCAGGCCGGTTTTTCAGGGCAGGGCTCGGTACTCGCCGCGCAGCTCGCCCAGCGCGGCATCATCGGCCCGAAGGAAGTCATCGAAGGCCGCTACGGATTTTTCAAGACCTACATCCGCGGCCGCGAACCCGACTGGAGCGGCATTGTTGCCGGCCTCGGGCGCGATTTTCCGTTGATGGAACGTCATGGCTTCAAGGTATGGCCGGCCTGCGCCTATACCCGCACCACCAATGTGTCGATCCTCGCCTTGTACGAACAGCATGGTCTCAAGCCCGCCGACATCGAAAGCATCACCATCGTCGGCGGTACCGGCGGCACGCAGCTCTTGTGTGAACCGATCGAAAAGAAACGGCGCCCCAGGGTCAGCATCGACGGCAAATACAGCATCCCGTTCACCACCGCGGTGATGGCGGCCAAGGGCAACGTGACCCTGCGCGATTTCACGCCGGAAGGCCTCAATGATCCGGCGGTGCTGGCGATGGCCGACCGCGTCAGCTACCGGCCGGCTGGCGGTCCGATCACCGGCAAGGGCGGCTCGGCCGATGTCGCGCGGACCGCGGTTGAAATCGTCACCCGCGATGGCCGCCGCCTCGAACACCGCGCCACCAGCGTGCCCGGCGATCCCGGCAACCCGGTGAGCTGGGACCGGCTCGAAGCCAAGTTCAGGGAATGCATGAGCTTCGCGGTGAAGCCCGTAGCCGCTGATCACCTCGATCAGCTCGCGCGCCGCCTGCGCACGCTGGAGGCGGAGCAGGACGTCGCCGACCTACTGCGCCTGACGTAAACAAATTATTCAATAAAATCAAATACTTGTATTTAACCTCGGCGCAAGCTCACTGCAGGCCGAAGGTATAGCGGCTGCCCACGTTGGAGTACACCACCTGCTCCGGCATCTGCTGGCGCAGCAGGTCGATGAAACGCTCGCCGGTGCAGTGCATCGGCACGATCACATCAGGGTTGATCGCCTTCAGTTCCTGCAGCGTGTGCTGCAGGTAATCCAGCGGCGAGGGGCCAAGATGGAAGCCGCCCATCACCGCGTGCACCTTGTCGGTATTGGCAGCCTTCATCGCGCTGCGCACGGTGTTGATGATGCCGGTGTGGCCGCAGGATGAAATCACCACCAGGCCCTTGCCCTTGACGATGTAGCAGGTGGCGTGTTCGTCGGGGTGGGTGTCCTTGACCAGGTTGCCGGCGCGTTCGGCCGGCGTGAAATGGTCGTCCACCACCATCGAGCCGCCGGTGACGGTCTCGAAGGAGCTGCGCTCGATGTAGCCCGAGGTGAAGGCGCCATCCAGCGCCTGCGGCTGCGGGCAGCACACCGGCAGCACCTTCTGCGC
>JAJTHX010000090.1 GCA_021300125.1 Betaproteobacteria bacterium
GGTTTCGCGGTCGAAACCGGTGTTGAGCGCCACCTGAATACCGGCCCTGCGCAATGCCGCAATGGCGTCCGCGGCACCGGGCACCGGCTCGACGGTGCCGCTGAAAACCTCGGCCAGCTTCTGGACGAAGGTGGCATAGACCGTCGCGGCCCGCGCTTCGCGGCCCTCGCCCTCGGGCACCAGGCTGAGGATGGCAAGGCGCTTGCTCGCGCCGCGCAGGCTGTTGATCGCCTGCGGCGTGACGGGAATGCCGTGGGCGGCCAGCGCCTCGGTGAAGGCGCGCGGCACCTGGCCGGCATCGCGCACCGTGGTGCCGGCCATGTCGCAGACCACGAGCTCGATCGCGGCACTCTGTTTTGAACTCACTGTTTGCCCTCGATCTTGCTTTTGAGCTTGGCCTGGTACTTGTCGAGATCGACGACAAAGCGGTCGTGATCACACTCGCCGACCTGCTCGACCTCGTCAAAGACCCTGATCCTGAGGCTGACGCGACGGCGGTCGATGCCGGTGACCTCGACCTCGGCGCGCACGCGCTTGCCCATCGGCGTCGGCCCGAGGTGGCGGATGGTGACCACCGCGCCGACCTGGCCCTGGCCGGGTTTCAGGTGCGGCGCGATCAGCTCGCCCGCCGAGGCCTCGCAAAACTGCACCATCGACGGAGTCGAGAACACGCGGTATTCGCCGCGTTGGGTGGTCATCGCCTCGCTGACTTCGCGCTCGGCGACATGGGTCATGCCGACTTTCAGGGTATCCATGGGATCTCGACGCAGGGGAAAACCTGATTTTAACGGCAGCACGGACCCGAAAAAAACCGCCCCGGGCGGCGCAGTGTTTGCTGTCTTGCCGGCATCACTTTTTCGAATGCTGGCGGTCATGCCGCTCGTGGTGGATGCGCCGGCTTTCCTTGTTCTGCGCGTGCTGCGGGCGCTTGCGCGCCCGCGGCGTGACGGTGCCGTCGACCTTGGCCTTGTCTTCCATGTTCTCGATGCGCTCCTGGCGGCGCTCGATGCGCGCTGCCTCTTTCTGGTTGAGCTGGCCCGAGTGCACGCCCTGGTCGATGCGCTACTGCTGGTGCTGCTGGCGATGGTCCACACCGGGGGTGGCCGCAGGATCGCGGGGTTGGGCGAGCGCGGCACCCGTTGCAACGGCAAACACGGCGGCAGCGATGACGGATTTGACAAACATGATACGCATCCCTTGCGGGTTGAACAGGTTGATACCCGTATCGCTTCAACGCCGCAGGGGTTCAGCGCAGCGACTGCCGAACTGCAACAAAGGGTAAGACTTTGTAGGCGGGCGCCGCGGGAGGCGGCGCCTACTGCTCGGGATAGGCGTCGAAGTCGATGGCGTCGGCGGCGCAGCCCAGCGCCGTGGCCATGCTGTTGAGCGAGGCCTCGGTCAGCGCCACCACCTGGTAATCAGCCTCGATGCCCTTGGCCAAGATGAAGGCCTGGGCGCCGGCATTCGAGGTCCAGGTCACGACCAGCGAGGGCCGGTCATCACCGAGACTGCGGCTGACCGGAAATCCATCCGATTTGCTGACGATTGCAAACATGGGCGTTTCTCCATCGCGGGGCGCGGACCTGGGTCCGGCACCCGCAAAATCTTAGCCGCGGCTGCCCTCACCCGCAAGCCAGCCGCGCAATCAGCCGTCGCGCTTGAGCACGGCCTCGATCTCCTCGACCGGCACCTGGATGTCGAGTCCTGCACGTTCCTGCTGCAGGATCAGGAAAGAACGCGAGTCGCGGCGGTTCCAGCCGCGGTTGAGTGCCTCGGTCATCTCGGCATAGGTCAGGTTGGCCAGCCGCATCGGCACGCCGATCTCGCGTGCGAGCTCGGTGGCCAGCGTGACGTCCTTGTGCGCCAGCTCCAGCGCGAAGGCCGGCGGATCGAACTTGCCCTGCAGGAACTGGTCACCCATGCGGTCGAAGGAACGCTTCCGACCGAGCGAGCCCTGGCGGATCGCCGCCCACAGCGGCAGCGGATCGACGCCGGCCTTGACACCCATGGTGAACAGTTCGGCCAGCGCCAGCTGCATCGCGTAGCCGGCGCAGTTGTGCACCAGCTTGGCCACCGAACCGGCGCCGATGGGTCCGATGTGGATGACCTGGTCGCCGACGGCATCGAGCACCTTGCGGCAACGCTCGAACTCGGCCTTGTCGCCGCCGACCCACAGCGCCATCTTGCCCGACTTCGCACCCGCGGGCCCGCCGCTGACCGGGGCATCGAGCAGCGAGACCTTGCGTTGCGCAAAGCGCGCATGCAGTTCGCGGATCACGGTCGGCGAATTGGTCGACAGGTCGAACCATACCGAGCCCGGGCGCATGACCTTGAGCAGGCCTTCAGCCACCGCCTTGACTTCCTTCGGCCCGGGCAGCGAGGTCAGCACCACATCGGCCTCGCGCCCGGCCTCTTCAACCGTGTCCGCCCAGGTCGCGCCGGCCTTGAGATGCGCTTGCGCCGCATCCCTGCGCAGGTCGTGTACCGTGAGCGCGAAGCCGCCCTTGATGGCATTGAGGGCGATTGAAGCGCCCATGGTGCCGAGTCCAATGAAACCTACCCGCATGTCAATTCCTTTCCGTGCCGTTGAAAGTCGTTCAGTCCGTCTGTATGCCCGCGGCCTTCACCACGCGCTCCCATTTTGCGATCTCGTCGTGGATGTGTTTCTGGAACTCGGCCGGTGATGACCCGAGCGGCTCCACGCCGTCGCGCTGGAAGCGCTCGGTGAGTTCGGGGGTGCGCAGCGCATCCACGATGCTGCGGTTGAGCCGGTCGAGGATCGGCCTGCGGACTGCGACCGGCGCCAGCACGCCATACCAGTTGGTGACTTCGTATCCGGCGATGCCGGACTCGGCGATCGTGGGCCAATCCGGCATCGTCGGCAGGCGCTGCGGACTGGTCACGGCCACCGGCCGCAGGCGACCGTTCTTGATATGCGGCAGCGACTCCAGTGGCGTCGCAAAAACCATGCTGATCTGTCCGGCCAGCACATCGGCCAGCGCCGGCCCGCCGCCCTTGTAGGCCACATGCAGCAGGTTCACTCCGGCTGAAGTGGCCAGCAGGGCCCCCGAAAGGTGCTGCAGGCTGCCCTGCCCGGCCGACCCGTAGGTCAGGCTTCCGGGTTTCGAGCGGGCCAGGGCAATCAGCTCGGCAATCGACTTGGCCGCCACCGAAGGATGCAGGACCAGCACATAGGACTGGCGGGTCATTTGCGTCACCGGCGCAAAATCCCTGACCAGGTCATACGGCAGCCTGCCGCGATAGGTCGCGCGCCGCGCGGTGTGGGTGCCGCTGATCATGATGATGGTGTAGCCATCCGGCTGGGAACGCGCGACTGTTTCCAGCGCGATGGCGCCGGTGCCGCCGGAACGGTTATCGACCACCACGCTCTGGCCCCAGGCCGCGCTCAGCCTCTGCGCCACAGCGCGCACAGTGATGTCGGCGCCCCCGCCGGGCGCCAGCGGCACCATGAACCGTACCGGCCGCGAAGGAAAGTCCTGGCTGGCTGCCACAGGACAGGACATTGCGCCAACCATGCCGGCAAACGCCAGCAGCCAGGGCCGCAGGCCCTTCAGTAACAGGGCATTCATGGCAATCTCCTCCGCGACGGTCAATGCAGCGCGCGGCTTGAGCCGCTTGTATGGTTGCTGCATTCTTGGTCGGCACTACTGCTGCGTCAAGCACGTGACCGCACTATGGAGAGATCCTTACCAGGCGGCTTCGAGTGCTGCCATCAGCGCTTCGCGCTCGCGCAGGAATTCCCGCTTCGGATCGGCATTGAAGTTTTTCAGCGAGCTCTCGAGTATGGCTGGCAGGCTGTTCCGCGGAATATCCAGATCGCGCAGTCGCACCGGCATGCCGGCTTCCGCAAACAGGCGCTCCACGGCATCGGCAGCACGCAGATGCGCCGGCCCCTCGCCGTCGGCATCAACAGCCCGGGCAATCAGCGCCATCGCCTCAGGATCGCGTCCACCGAAATGGCGCATCACCGTCGCCGTCAGCGCCGAGTTGGCTTCGCCCTGCCCGACATGGGCGTGCCGGTTGAACAGGGCCGTGGCCAGCGCATACACCACGCGCGCCGGCCAATGCTTCTCGGTCAGCGCGCCGCCATCGTCGGCATCGCGGTTCTGCAGGAAGGCTGCAGCGCACATTTCAATGCGTGCGCCGGCATCGAGCGGATCACCCATGCGCGGCAGCGCGCCGCGTGCGAGGCGGAAGGCCTGCAGCCGGTCGCCTTCGGACAGCGGGGCCATGCGCGCCGCGCCAAGATTCATGAGCGAGCGCCACAGCACTGAAGTGCCGGTGGTGCGCGCCAGCGACGCGGGCGCAGTCAGCAAAGCCTCCTCATCCCAGAACAGTGCCACCGGCCGCGTCTTGGGATCGAAGAATTCCATGCGGTTGGGCCGGGCCGGATCCTTCACCGCCGAACCGGCGCGGTTCTGCGCGGTGGTGGCCGCGGTCAGCACATTGATGACCGGCAGCTTGGGTGCCAGCAGCTTGGGGCTGATCGCCGGCGCGTTGTCGGGGTACTGCGTGATCAGCTGGTCGACGGGGCGCTGTTCGGCGAGCAGTATCGCCACCACGCGTGTGCCCTGGATCACACTGCCGGCGCCGACGCCGATCAGCAGGTCGGCGCCCGCTTCGCGCGCGGCGTTGGCCGCAGCCTGCACCGAGGCCAGCGTGGTGTCCTTTTCAATTTCGTCGTAACGGCCGGCATAGGCCGGGCCGAGGATGTGCTGGATGCGGTCGACCAGCTTCGTCCTGCGCGACACACTGCGGCCACAGACGATGAAGGCTTTTTGCGCCTTCAGGCGCTTCAGTTCAGAGGGCAGGTGTTCCAGCGCATCACACCCGCTGTAGAGCCGCAGCGGATAGCCGGTGGCGCGGAAATCGTGCTGGTAACTCATCCGCCCCGAGCCGCCCTGTAGCGCTCGAAGCTCGCCAGTGCCGCGAGCGGATGGCCGGCATTGGCCATTTCGTCATACACCGGCACGCCCAGCGCCACCGCCTTGTCGCGGAACTCGCGCTTGCGCGCTTCCAGCGCCGGCTCGCCGTCGGAACGCAGCACCAGGATGAAATGCGACTGTCCCGGATACTTCTCCTGCACGCGCATCGCCGCAGCCACCAGGTTGTCGAGCACTTCCGGCTTGGTGCGGCCGACAAAGGCCGACAGGTTGAGGTGCATCACCAGCGCCTCCGGCTTGCCCTGGCCGCAGATGATGTCGAGGATTTTTTCGGCAACACGGCCGTCATCCTGCTGCAGCGTGCCCACCGGACAGTCCACCGGATTGGTGATGCTGGTGCCCGGAGGCAGCTTCAGTGCGGCCAGCGCATCGATGGGCCCTTGGTCGAAGGGCGTGACATCGAGGTCCAGCCGCGAAAAATAGTCGGTGGCCAGCACGCTGGTGCCGCCGCCGTTGCCGAACAGCACAACCTTGCGCGTCGGCCGCTGCGGCCGCGGCGACAGCGTCTGGAATATCAGCAGCGTATCGATGAAGTGGTCCAGCGTGTCCACCAGCATGCAGCCGGTCTGCCGCGCCAGCGCCACCCACACGCGGTCGTCGCCGGCCAGTGAACCGGTATGGGAAGCCGCGGCAGCGAGGCCCTGCTGGGTGCGGCCGCCCTTCAGGATCACCACCGGCTTCGAGGCCCGGGCCTTGCGCAGGATGTCAAACAGGCGCCGGCCGTCCTTGGCGGTTTCGATGTACATGCCGATGACCCTGGTCTGCGGGTCGGCCAGATAAAACTCGAGCAGATCAGAGGGCGTCACGTCGGCGCAGTTGCCGACGGTGACCAGGCCCGAGAACTTCAGGCCGCGAGACAGGCCGCGGCGGATGATGTCGGTGCCGAGGCCGCCGCTTTGCGACACGATGCCGACAGGGCCGGTTTCCTTCGGCCCGATCTCGGCAAAGGTCACGCGGCCGCGCGGCGTGTAGATGCCGAGGCAGTTGGGCCCGAGCAGGCGCATGCCGCCCGCTTTCGCCGCCTGTACCAGCTCATCCTGCAGGCCCTTGCCTTCGTCGACCTCACCGAAGCCGCTGGAAATCACCTGCGCGAAACGCACATGGCCTTTCGCCGCGGCGAGCATGCCGGGAATCTGCGCGCCCGACACCGCGATGTAGGCGTAGTCCACCGGCTTGGGCGTGTCGGCCAGCGACTTGTAGGCCGTAAGGCCGTCGATTTCGGCCGCGGCGGGGTGGATCGGATAGATGTCGCCGCTGAAGCCGAACTCGCGGATGCGGCGGATGAAGACATTGGGCAGCGCATTGCCCTTGGTCGAGGCGCCGATGACGGCGACGGTTTTGGGTGCAAACAGCGGCGTGAATTGTTCAACAATGCTCATATTCGGATTCCGGTGCTCAGCCCAGGATGAAGCGCGCGTCGACCGCGACCGCGCCGGTTTCAGAGACGATCAGCGGATTGATGTCGGCCTCGCTGATGTCGGCCGCGTGTTTCAGCAGCAGGCCGTCCTCGCCGCCCATCTTCAGCAGCACCTCGATGATGGCCTCGCGCGAGGCGGGTTTGCCACCGCGTGCACCCTTGAGGATGGCCGCAGCCTTCAGCTCGTCGAGCATCTCTTCGGCATCGATGCGCGCGATCGGGCACAGGCGGAAAGACACATCCTTGAAGATTTCGACAAAAATGCCGCCGAGCCCGACCATCACCAGCGGGCCGAACTGCGGATCACGCAGGCCGCCGATCACCAGTTCGTGCCCGGACGGCGCCATTTCCTCGACCAGGAAGCCTTCGATGCGCGCGCCTTTGATCTTCGGCGCCGCGAGCATGCCCTCAATCGCGGCCTTCACTTCGGTGGCTGAGCGCAGATTGATCTTCACGCCACCGGCATCACTCTTGTGCAGGATGTCCGGCGACATCACTTTCACCACCACCGGGACCTGCAGACCCTGCATCACCGCATCGACGTCAGCCACTCCTTTGGCAACCCGCGACTGCGGTACACGGATGCCGTAACCCGCCAGCAGCGCCTTGCCGGCGCTTTCGTCGAGTGCGTTGCGGCCCGCGGCCTTCGCCGCGGAAACGGCCGTAGCGGATTGATTTTTCATCATGTAGTTCTGCCGGTGACTTCGCCAATGATGCCGGTGTGAACACGGCCTTCACGGAACTGGCCGGCGCGCAGGCTGTTCACCA
>JAJTHX010000236.1 GCA_021300125.1 Betaproteobacteria bacterium
ACGCGCTGCGGCTGATGAACGAATGGGCCGGCAGGCCGCTGCCGATTACCGCCACCTGCCATGCCGACGGCAAGCTTTATCTGCGCCTTGCCGGCGCGCAGGCTGCGGTCAAGGCCGCAGCCGCGACACTCGGCGGCGAAATGCTGGCTGATGCGGAAACCTTCTGGCGCGAGCTGCGCGACCAGCGCCATGGATTTTTTGCCGGTGATACCCCGCTATGGCGCCTGTCGCTGCGTTCAACCACGGCAGAACTCGCGCTGCCCGGTGCGCAGCTCGTTGAATGGGGCGGCGCGCTGCGCTGGCTGCGCAGCGATGCCGATGCCATGAGCATCCGCAAGGCCGCGCGCGCCGGCGAAGGCCACGCCACGCTGTTCCGCGGCGGCAAGCCCGGTACGCCCGTATTCCATCCACTGCCGGCGGCGCTGATGAAACTGCATAAACGGGTCAAGCAGGCGATGGACCCGGCGGGCATCCTGAACCCGGGCCGGATGTACCCGGAGCTGTAAAAGTTAAAAACATCAATTAACAGGATGGACAGGATAAAACCGCTGCCGCCGCGAACATGATTGTTTTTATCCTGTCCATCCTGTCCATCCTGTAAATTTCTTTTAATGCAAACTACCCTCGCCGACTTCATCAAGGACACGCCACAGGGCCGCGAGGCCGAGGCCATCCTGCGCAAGTGCGTGCATTGCGGCTTCTGCACCGCGACCTGCCCGACCTACCAGCTGCTCGGCGACGAGCTGGACGGGCCGCGCGGCCGCATTTACCTGATGAAGCAGGTGCTCGAAGGCGCGCCGGCCACCGAGAAAACCCGACTCCACCTCGACCGCTGCCTGACCTGCCGCTCCTGCGAGACCACCTGCCCCTCCGGCGTGCACTACAGCCGGCTGCTCGACATTGGCCGTGCCGTGGTGGCC
The DNA here is from genome assembly GCA_021300125.1 of Betaproteobacteria bacterium. GTDB lineage: Bacteria > Pseudomonadota > Gammaproteobacteria > Burkholderiales > SG8-41. Next base: position 921 of record JAJTHX010000236.1, read on the forward strand.
CAACAGGTGCCGCGCCGCGGCTTCGAGCAACTGCAGCGGCAAGCGCTCGCCGCAGTGATTCCGAAACCTGCGATTTTCAATCCGCTGCTCGCAGCCGGACGCATCGCGCGCAACCTGCTGCCCAAGGTGCTTGACGATGTGGTGCCGGAAGCACCGGCACGCGCGCGGCCGTGGCCGGTGGCCGGTCACGCGCGGCGCATGCTGGTGCTGGAAGGCTGCGTGCAGCCGGCGCTGTCACCCGCGACCAATGCCGCTGCCGCGCGCGTGCTCGACCGGCTCGGCATTTCACTGATCCGCGCCGCGAATGCCGGCTGCTGCGGCGCGGTGGCCTTCCACCTCGACCAGCAGGCGCAAGCGCTCGATGCGATGCGGCGCAATGTCGATGCCTGGTGGCCGCACGTCGAACAGGGCGTCGAGGCGGTGGTGTTCACTGCTTCCGGCTGCGGCACGATGGTCACCGACTACGGCCACGCGCTGGCGCATGACCCCGCCTATGCCGAGCGCGCAAAGCGGCTGTCGGCGCTGGCAGTGGATCTGAGCACTGTCGTCGAAAGAGAAAAAAGCCAATTAAAACAATTGCTTATAAATAAAGCCCCAGCGGAAACCCAGGTTTTCCACCCGCCCTGCTCGCTGCAGCACGGCCTCAAGCTGAAGGGCCGCGTTGAGGCGCTGCTGACTGAACTGGGCTTCAAGCTCGCGCCGGTGGAAAACGCGCACCTGTGCTGCGGCTCGGCCGGCACTTATTCGATATTGCAGCCGGAAATTTCGGCGCAGCTGAAAGCCAACAAGATCCGGGCACTCACCGCGCAGTCGCCGCAACAGATCCTCACCGCCAACATCGGCTGCCAGACCCATCTGCAGTCGGCCGTGCAAATGCCGGTGCGGCACTGGATCGAGTTCATCGACGACCTGCTGTCGGCCGTTTAAGCCATGTCATTGCGGCGCATGCCGGAATGAGGGCCCAATTTTTCCCTTGTACTTTTTGTGACAGAGGCGTACCTTCCGATGCCGTACGCGGAAACGCCCGGTCCTCCACGATTGAAACACTTGTACTTTTCGTGACAGGGGCGTACTCTCCGCGCCATTCGACCCGGGGAGGAGCCTCAAATGGCTGCAGTCGCATCCGTCACCGCCTACGATCTCGCAGTCACCGCACCCGCAGCACGCCGCACACGCGCCGCACCGCCTCGACGCATCGACGGCGTGCCGGTCTACGAACAGGAGTTCTGGACCAGCAAGCAGCGCCAGGCCAACCCGCTGCATGAGGTCTCGTATCGCGGCTGCTTCAAGCCGCAGTTGCCGGCCTACTTCATCGACCGCCTGAGCAAGCCCGGCGATCTCATCCATGACCCGTTCAGCGGCCGCGGCACCACCGCGGTGGAAGCGGCGCTGATGGGACGAAACGTCGCCGCCAACGACATCAACCCGCTGTCGCAAATCCTGACCCTGCCGCGGCTGGAAGTGCCGCTGATCGCCAGCATCGACGTGCGGTTGCGCGCGATCAAGGTGTCGGCGAAGCTGAAAAACGACATCGACCTGTCGATGTTCTACCACCCGGACACCGAACGCGAGCTGCTCAACCTGCGTGCCTGGCTGCACCAGCGGCGCGACAGCGGCGCCGAGGATGCCGCCGACCGCTGGATCCGCATGGTCGCCACCAACCGGCTGACCGGGCATTCGCCGGGTTTTTTCTCGGCCTACACGCTGCCACCCAACCAGGCGGTGTCGCCGGAAAGCCAGATCCGCATCAACGAAAAAACCGGCAAGGCCCCGGAATACCGCGATGTGCGCGCGCTGATCCTGAGAAAGTCGATGCAGCTGCAGAGCGACATCAACGCCGCGGCACGCTGGCGCCTGCAGCAGGCTGCGCAGCGCGCGCAGTTCATGGAGGGCGCTGCGGGCGCAACCTCCACGCTGGCCGACAACAGCGTGCAGCTTACCGTGACCTCGCCGCCCTTCCTCAACGTGGTGCAGTACACGAAGGACAACTGGATGCGCTGCTGGTTCAACGG